>JAPULD010000451.1 GCA_027295365.1 Planctomycetota bacterium | reverse complement strand
GGTCGATCTTCCCGATGGAATGGTCGGATTGAAGTGGATCCAAGCGGAACATCGGAGCCGACCAGAACTCCTCCAGGCTCAGACGGGGTACATGCAGGGGGCCTCGGGGATCGGACTGTGGATGCTGCGTCTGGATGCTTTCGAGACGGGTCGCGAATTCAACCTTCGATTTCCCGACTCACCCTATTGAATCGGGAGAAGGAACAGTGCATACTCCCCAAATGGATTGCGAAGAACGCTGCCGAGTCGAAGTCGAGCAACTGCACCGGTTCTTCCAGGATTGGTTTAAGGGGACGATGCCCAAGACGGTCGAGACCTTCGATCGGTTCGCCAATGTGCTGGCCCCTTCGTTTGAACTTCTCAGCCCGATAGGGCGAATCCTCAAACGCGAGGGCATCCTCATCGCCCTGCGCAGTGGCCACGGAGGCCAACCCCATTGCCAGATCTGGATCGAGAATCATCGCCATCGCATGACGATCGGCGACCTCACGCTCGTCACCTACGAGGAATGGCAGCAGGTGGGCGAGGAGAGACGGGGGCGGCTGAGTTCCGCGTTGCTCCAGGCCCGGGAGGACACGCCCAACGGACTGCAATGGCTGCACGTCCACGAGACATGGCTGCCGACGGATTGATCAACGAGCGACGTGAGGATCAGTCGAACCAATCAATGCCGCTGGCGTCTATTTCGATTTCCAATACCGGAAATGCTTGGCCACGGTGCGTTTGCTTCCGTCTATTTCATCCAGAAAGAGTCGCAGTTGCTTGACCAGGCCTTCGTCGGTGAACAATTTCTGTTCCCATTTCCAAGCCGTCCTCGCCTGCTCGTACTCAATGTCTCTGACCATGGCGATGACCCGGATCATTCTCTCTTCGAACACGGAAACTCTCGAAAAGGTGCATCCGTAGGTTTTGGCCTTCAATTCCTGTCGTCTCCGTTTCGAAGCTGTCTTAATCCTTTCCCGTTGCACACGATCCGCATCCCCCTCCGGCAGGTGTTTCAGTTTCTCAAGCTTGACAATGGCTTCGTAGAGTCGGTGTTCAGAATCCACCCGACTCTGAAACGTGCGCAGCGACACGTACGCCTGATCCATATCACGAGCCGGAGCCTTGGCGACACGTCGGGGGCGACCCCAATTCCCTTGCTCGTCCCGCTTCTTCTCGGTTTTATTATTGCGTGCCATTCGATGCCCCGATCTCCCCACATGGACCTCAGGCCGACTCATCGAGAATGCCATGCCAAATTGAGTATATCGTCCTCACTCGAGAAGTCGCAGGCCAGGCGTCTCAGAAAATCGGTTAGCATGAGTCTTGCCGTTTCCAAGCACAATTATGATCGGCATTTCTTTCGCAGGAAGTTTTCGTCATGCCTACACGAGAATCGTTCTTTTCTCTGACGCTGCCCCTGATCGAAAATATGCTCAATGCGGACTCCGGAGTCTCGCCGTTTTCCATGCATCCCGTTCTCTTCATCGTCGGCCCAGAAGCAAACGAAATCGAGAAATGGGCTCCCCGCTTGCTCGAATTTCCTTACGAGGAACAAGTAAAGAAATTCCAGCGAATCATCCCCGTATACGATGGCATGTCGATGGAATCGCTGCTTCGTGCGGATTCGGAGTGGCGGAATCATGAAGGGGTTGGATCATGTTTGCGAATCTTTGCGATCCCCCCAGATTGCAAATTGGATTTGCAGGATCTTTCCCCCGATCGGCAGATGAGCGACCATGATCTGGAAGGCCTCGATCCATCGTTGTGCTTTGGACTTTTGTCACACGACTGTTTTTATCCTCACTCTGGCCTCTACGCGATCCCGAGATCGGCTCTCGCGGATGACGTCAATCTGATCGCCCGCCGGGAGATGCTTCTTCGCACGCATCCCCATCGATTTCATGATTCGATCTTCACGGATCGGGGTGCGAATCGACCCGTCTTCATCTGGGAAGTCGAGGCGGAATCAGAAGCCAACGTTTCGGACGACGGAGACCACGTCACTCTTACATTATTTTCGAGTTGGGGCAATTGTTTAGGCAAATATATCAAGGAGGACTGGCCTCCCCGGGTCACCCATTTTCGCAGACTGAACGAGCATGACACTCACCGCCTGGCCACGTGTTCGGAATTTGCCGAACAACTGCTACGTATCGCTTCCGGCCAATCCGAGCGATCGGATGATGATCGATTCGTGACCTCCCAGGATCTCCTGAAGCTGGGATCCTGGACCGTACCGGATGACCAGGTGACGATCGACGGTCTTTCAAGTGGAATCGAGGCAACCGGCTATCCCATCAAGCGGGTTCGGGAGGTCTGTCACCTGATTGAGAGACGGGATGCCGGCCAGGCTCGCCATCCGGAAAGGCTCTATGCTCGCTGTCAGGTTTCTGAAAATGAACTCATCGTCGCGGAGTCGGAATCCGGAGACAAGCTTGACGAGAACTGTATCGAGATCGACGCCGATGATCTTCGATATCTTGAGTTGACGTTCCACGATCCGGCGATTCTCGATCAGATACGATGCAAATCGTTCAGCCCGATCAACAAACCCATCATCAACGAAACGATCCTTGGCGATCTGTCGATACCATGGCCGAATGCCGAAACACGCAGAAATCTGCTGGAAAGGCATGACCAACTCGTCAAATTTGCGAATGACCTTGGAGATGACATTGAAAGGGCGAATGCTTACATCGGTTACATCAGCGACCTGGTGACCAAGACACCCCCTTGGTATGAAGATGTACTCTTTCGTGAATTGGAAGACATTGTTCGAGAGATTGCAGCCGGTTCCTTTCGTGCCTTTCAACTTGGTCGCCAGCGAATCAAGCTGGATGGCATCTATTGCGGCCGCCACCTTCCCATACCGCTGATCAAGTCTCTTGAACGTTTGAAAAAGACTTCCAGTTCGACGGACGCATTTGATATTCTTCGATCGGCTGAAGAATTCATGCTCCTGCACGAGACTTCGATTCTGGCGGCCGCCCTCCGTGTGATCGATCCGAATAATCTCAGAGAGATCGTCCTTGGCCTGAATCGCGATCAGGACGGGAATATTAATTTCACTCCTTCCACAGTGGTTTATGTGAATCAAAGGCTACGAGCCAGCCTTTGCAAGAATTGGACTGGCCATTCCAGGAAAATACCTTCGTCCCTGCGGCCCTTGATTGCGTCGATCTCGAACTTGCCCAAAGGTGAATTGACGGTCTTGCGCGAGGCCCTGAAAGACCGAAGAAACAATTGGGCTCATTCCTACCAAGGGACAGATGAAGAGAACATCCGAAATACCAAGTTGATCATCGAACAATTGTCGACCACGATCGAACTCACCAAAGGCTTGTACGAATCGGATCTCTTCCACCTGAGAAATATGGAGACGGTAGAGGATCTCGTGTTGGTGACGAAGCAGCCGTTGACGGGACCTTCTTCAGATTATTGCATACAGGAGATCGAGAAACCTGCGGAATCGCCTTACGGCTCGACTCCTGAAGGTCAATGCTATTTCAATCTTCAAGTCCAAGGGAAATTCATTTCTCTGGCCCCCTGGATTCTCTTCGAAAAGAACGCCTATTGGCATGTTCACCGGATCGGTGAAGACGGTATCACCTATCGATCACCGGATTTGCCGGGCGAGAGAATGCCGAAGAAATGGATGATTGACTCGATGTGGCAGACGTAATGGAATCGTCGGAAAATATGGACGTTGTCGATCTGGAGCGGGGATTCCGACGGACTCGTTTTGCACAATCGATTTGATCGACCACGTGACCTCTCCGGAGTCATCCCCTGACACAAAAATCCGGATGACGTAGATCGCCATCCGGGTCGGTTGGACAAGGTCGTCGTAATCAGGCGACTTTCGTTTGGGTCTTCTCGCCCGACGTCTTCCTGCCACGCTTGGTGAACGGGATCAGCATGGGCGTGCGTTTCTTGTAGTCCGAGTAACCCGGCAAGGCGTCCTCGAGGTTGCGCTCCTCAAGCTGGATCGCGACAAGAATGTACAAGGTGGTCACGATTGCGAACACCAAATGGGCCACGGTCATCTTGGGCGTCATCCAGAAGGCGAGCAGCCAGCCCACGTACAGGGGATGACGGACGAACTTGTAAAGGATCGGAACGTCAAATTTCAGCTGCGTGTAGGGCTTGCCTTGAAAGTACAACCAGACCTGGCGGAGCCCGAAGAGATCGAAGTGATTGATCGAGAACGACGAAAGCAGGATGAGCACCCAGCCCGACGTGAAGATCCCGAGCAGGACACCTCGAGCGACAGTATTCTGCACCTCCCAGATCACGCCCCCCATGGGCTGCCAGAGCCAGAACATGACGATCATGAGCACGCTTGAGATGAGCACATACGTGCTGCGTTCTGATGCTTCGGGAATAATCGTCGTCCACCATTTCTTGAAGGTGGGGCGGGCCATCACGCTGTGCTGGATGGCGAATATCGCCAAGAGGGCCACGTTGACCAGAAGAGCCGCCCCCAGCGGAACTGCGGGGGCCGAGTCGATCGACAGCGGCACCAGGATGTTGCCCACCCAGCCATAGGCATAACAGAACACAGCGAAGAAGAGGGCGTAACTCACGACGCCATACGTCAGCATTGCGAAGCGTTTCATGATGGTGGGTCCTTGTCCAACCGTGATGGAAGAGTGTTTCAATGGCTGACCGCCCGCCTCAGGCAGACGGCACAATACGTCACTTCGAATTCGTTCGAAGACCTCGCCCATGTCGTGCTTCAGGTCGTTTGGCGCCTGTAACTCTTCGAGGGTGAGATCAACATGCTCCAGGAAGGCGTCGAAATGCTCATCGACTAGTCCCAGTTCGACAAGAGGCGAATGGACTCGCCGAATCGATCGCCCCGGGTATCGCCGCAGCCCGCCCAGGGCGTAGGACATATAAACTTTCTGCTTCATCAGCAGTTTGTCGAGGTCGATCCCTTCATAGAACCCGTTCAATCGAGGGTCATCGAGGACCCTTCGATAGAGGACTTCCACCGCGGTATCCACGGCTTGTTGCCCGCCCAGTCGTTTGAAGAGTGATTCGTCCATCGCAATTCTCGATATGAGCCTGAAACCGATTCCGATCGGCCTCCCAATGATGTACGCAATCGCGATGAGGATACCATCATCTTTTTTTTGGTGATGGAGTCCGGGCCACGAAGACGTTTGTCTTTAAGGAAAGGGGGTATTCACCCTTGAATGGCTCGAAACAGCATCTCGTGAGGTATCCTGCAGCTTCAAGAAACCAACTGGGGTAAGGAAGCAGCAATGGGATCGACCAATCCACACGACATCACAAACACCCTGAATGAACTCAAGGCGGGTGATGAATCCGCCTACGAGCGGTTGCTGTCGGTCGTTTATGAAGAATTGAGAGTACTGGCCAGTAGTTACATCAAACGCCAGGACCCGGGGCACACGCTGCAGCCCACGGCGCTGGTCCATGAGGCGTACATGAAATTGGTTCAGCAGGAGAACCCCAGCTATCACAACCGCGTGCATTTCTTTGCCGTGGCGGCCAAGGCGATGCGTCAACTGCTGATCGATCATGCACGAAAAAAGAACGCCGCCAAGCGAGGCGAAGGATGGGAGCGCGTCACGCTTTCGGGTGTCTACGACCATAAGACGCATGACATCGACGTGCTCGATCTCGATGAGGCATTGAATGAACTCGCCACCCTCGACGAGCAACAGGCCAGGATCGTGGAGTTGCGATTCTTCGGGGGCCTGACCATCGACGAGACTTCGGAGGAACTGGGCATCTCGACATCCACGATCGAGCGAGAATGGCGAGCCGCCCGAGCCTGGTTGTCAGGACGTCTTACCCGGAACGACGAAACGTGAATCATGAACGATACCAACAAGTGAAGTCGACCTTCCTCGAGGCGTGCGAGCGCGAAGGGGAGTCGCGCGAAACATACCTCGTCGAGGCCTGTGGTGATGATGCCAACCTTCGGGACGAAGTGAATCGCATGCTCGCCCAGGATGCCGCCCCTTTGGCCGGGCTGGAGACCATCACCTCTTGTGGGCCTCGGCACCTCGCCCAAGCCGCCCTTGATGAAGCCCTGGAACTTCAAGGTGGTTCTGCCGAAGCGATGCCTCAACAGATCGGCCCCTATCGCATCATCCGCGTGATCGGCGAAGGCGGCATGGGCATCGTCTATGAAGCCCAACAGGAACAACCCAAACGCACCGTCGCGCTCAAGGTCATCCGCTCCGTGTTCGCCTCGGGCCGCATGCTCAACCGTTTTGAATTCGAGGTTCAGGTGCTTGGTCGTCTGGAGCATCCGGGAATCGCCCGGATCTACGAAGCGGGAACTTCTCCCAATCAAGGCGTCAAGCAACCCTTCTTCGCGATGGAATACATCAATGGGTTGCCCATCACCGAGTACGCCCAGAAGCAGAAGCTTGATCGCCATCAACGACTGGAACTGATGGCCCGGGTCTGCGATGCCGTACAATACGCTCACCAGAAGGGCGTCATTCATCTCGACCTGAAGCCGGCGAACATTCTCGTACAGGACTCCACCGAGGATTCGACCTCTGGAATCGCCAATTCCGGCAGCTCCGTTTCATCCTCAAACGAAAGAGCAATCGGGCAACCAAAGGTCCTGGACTTTGGCGTGGCCCGGGCCACCAATGGCGATCTTCAGATCACCACGCTGCAGACCGACACCGGGCAGCTCATCGGCACGATTCCCTACATGAGTCCCGAACAGATCAGTGGCGATCTCAGCGAGATCGACGCCCGGAGCGATGTCTACACGCTGGGCGTCCTCCTCTACCAGATGCTCGCGGGAAAACTTCCCCATGAGCTGTCGAAATGTTCGGCCCTCGAGGCCGCCCGGATCGTCAAGGAGCGGGAGCCCGACATGCTGGGCACGCTCAACCCTGAGTACCGGGGCGACATCGAGACGATCGTCGCCAAGGCGATGGAGAAGGTAAAGGAGCGACGTTACGACTCCGCGGCACAATTGGGAACGGATCTCAGACGCTACCTCCGGGACGAGCCGATCAACGCCCGCCCGGCCAGCGCGATGTACCAGCTGAACAAGCTGGCGCGACGAAACAAGCCACTCGTCGCCGGAGTGTTGGTCGCCATCGTGGGCCTCATCGGGGGAACCGCCTTCGCGACCTACGAAGCGATCGTGGCCTATCAACAGAAGCATCGTGCTGAACTTGCCGAAATTGACGCCAAGGCGGAGCGCGACTCGGCTATTGCGGCTCGAAAGGAAGCTCTCGACCTCCGGGACGAGGCGACGAAACAAAGGCTCCGTGCCGAACTGGCCGAGATGGACGCAATGCATGATCGGGACTTGGCCTTGGATGCCCAGCGGGAGGCACTCGCCCTGAGAGACGAGGCGAATCTCGAAGCGGAGACCGCTCAACAGACACTTGAATTCCTCACCGACATCTTCAAGGTCGCTGGCCCAAACCGGTCCAAGGGAGAAACGGTCACCGCCCGAGACATCCTCGACAATGGGGCGTCCATGATCAGCGATGAACTCGCCGATCAACCCCTCGTGCAGGCGAGGCTCATGACCACGATGGGCAAGGTCTATCAGAATCTGGCGATGTTCGACGAGGCGACGCCCATGATCGAAAATTCGCTGGCGATCCGTCGCGCCGAGCTGGGCGATGAGCATCCCGATGTCGCACAAAGCATCAACAACCTGGCCTGGCTTACTGAACAGAAGGGTGACTTCGACCAAGCCGAGTCTTTGTATCGCGAAGCTCTGGAATTGCATCGCGCACACTATGGCGAAAAGAGCGAAGAAGTCGCCGATCGGCTCAACAACCTTGGGCACGTTCTCTGGCGCAAGGGTCGGTACGACGAGGCCGAGACGTATCTGCGCCAGGGTCTGAAAGTGCGACTGGAATTGCTGGACGAAAACGATCCAGAAATCGCCATCAGCTACAGCAACTTGGGCATGGTCCTCAATGCAACGAGCCGGTCCGAAGAAGCGGAACAGATGCAGCGCAAGAGCCTAGCCATCCGACTTACCCATTTTGGCGAAGTCCATCCCCACGTGGCGATCAGTCTCAACAACGTCGCGGTGGCGTTGTTCCGCCAGGGCAAGCTTGAAGAAGCCCTGCCATTTCTGCGTGAGGCGTTGGCCATGAGGCGGCAGATCTTCGGCGACGACCATCCCGAGGTGGCCCAAGGGCTCAACAACCTCGCCAGCGTGCTTTCTCGGATGGGCGGCTACGAGGCCGCGGTGCCCTTGTTCAGGGAGACGCTTGAACTGGATCGCAAAAAGCTGGGGGCCGATCATCCCGACGCGATCAACACGCTGTTCAATCTCGCCACTACGGTCGATCGCATGGGCGACCACGAGGGCGCGATCGAGTTGTTCAGGGAAGCGATCGCATGGTTCGAGGTCGCCTTCCCCAGCGAACCCCACTGGCAACAGGCCATGGCCTGGAGCGGGTTGGGCTCGTCGCTCAAGGAATTGCAGCGATTCGAGGAAGCGGAACAGGCTTACCTGAAATCCTACGACCTCTTCATCAACACCCTGGGCGAGGAACACCAAAGGACGCAGAAACTCATCGAACTCGTGGTGAAACTCTACGAGATCTGGGGTCGCCCCGACGAGGCGAACCAATGGAAAGCCCGGATGCCGGTGGATGAAGAGCCAGGTCCTTAACTTCCCTTGACCAGCTCCACCACCACATTCTTGAACGCCGGGGTCTTGGATTTGTTGTCCGAGGTCTTGGGGATCAGGATGTTCGACTCGGGATAGTACATCACCGCGTTGCCGGCCGGGATGTCGATCTCGCGCACCAACAATCCCTCTATTTCCCCCGTCTCGTTGCGAATCGTCACGGGTTGGTCGATTTCCAACCCCATCTTCTCGATGTCCTTGGCGTTCATCATGAGCACATCCCGCCGCTCCTGGCCCCGGTAGATATCCTCTTCTTCGTACACCACGGTGTTGAACTGCCCCTCGCTGCGTACCGTCATCAGCCTCAATTCATTCTCACCCGTCGCCTTGAGGGGGGGCAGGTCGATGGCGTGGGCTCTGGCCTTTGACGACTCGGTGTTGAACTGTGGCTTGTGGAAGGTGCGTCCCCCGATCTGGAACTCTTCCTTTGTCGCGTCGATGTATTCGATCTTCTCGTAACCCGGGATGACCTGGCCGATCGCTTCGCGGATGTTGCCATGCTCGCGCATCATGTCCCAGTTGATGGGGCCCTCGTCGCCGATGACGTATTGGGCGATCGCCGCGATCACCTCGACCTCGCTTCGGGGGCCCTCGTAACGCTCCTCGCCCCCCTCGCTGAGCCTCACGTAATTGAACATCGATTCTTGGGTCGTCGCCTGTGCCTCTTCATCCCGGGCCTGCACCGGAAGGATGATCGTCTCCTGGCCCCGACCCAATACGTGCCCCGTGTTGAGGGTAGTGCTGAGGTAGACGACCTGATCGATCTTGCTCATGGCCTTGCTGGCGAATTTAGAATCGGGATTGGAGCCGTACAGATTCCCCCCCAGACAGATGGCGAAGCGCATCTTGTCGTGGGACGCCCTCATAATGCAGCCCAATGTGTCGAGGCCTTCCGTGACGGGAAGATCGACGTCGAGCACGGTTTGCAACCGATCGAAGATCGCGTCCTTGAGTTTGGGGGTCACGCCCATCGACCCGATGCCCTGGATGTTTGAATGACCTCGCAAGGGCAACAGCCCACACCCGGGACGGCCCAGCATCCCCCTGGCCAAGGCGAGATTGGCGATCATCTGCACGTTTTCGACGCCATGCTCGTGATGGGTGATGCCCATCGCCCAGGCAAAGATCGTCCTTCTCGAAGCCCCGTACGCCGTGGCGACCTTTTTGATGACATGCCTCGGCACGCCTGACTTCTCGATGATCTCCTTCCATTCAAGATCGCGCACTAGTTGAGCGAATTCATCCCAATCCTCCACATAACGACGAACGAACAGCGCCTCGACCTTGCCTCGTTCCTGGAGCTCCTTCACGACCCCCGTCAGAAAGGCAATGTCGCCCCCGATGTGAGGCTGCACGTACAGGTCGGCGATCTTCGACGCCCAGAGCATGCTGCGAACGTCCGAAGGCACCTTGAAGCGCACCAGCCCGATCTCCTTGAGGGGATTGACGACGATGACCTTGCCGCCCCTTCGACGAAGCTCGACCAGACTCCTCATGAGCCGGGGATGATTCGACGCGGGGTTTGCCCCGATGAGAATGACAAGATCAGCCTGATCAACATCCTCGAGGGTGATGGTCGCGGTGCCCGAGCCGGTCACGCTGGACAGCCCCACGCCCGAGGCCTGGTGGCAATAGAACGAGCAGTTGTTGACGTTGTTGGTGCCGTACAGACGCGCAAAGAGTTGGAGCAGGAAACCCGCTTCGTTCGAGGATCGCCCCGAAAAATAGAAGAAGCTCTCATCGGGAGTCGTCTTGGCCAGCTTGTTCCCGATGCGCTCGATCGCTTCGTCCCACGAAATGGTCTTGTAATTCTGATCCAGGGGGCCGGCATAAAGAGGCTCGGTCAGCCTTCCCGACAAATCCAGCTCACGAGAGGTGAGGGCGCGCAGCTGCTCGATCGACATGTCGCTGAAGAAGTGTTCGGGAATCGCCCCTTGCATATCCGAAGCCATGGCCTGCACGGATTTCTTGCACACCTCGGGGAACTTCCCCTTCTCGTTGACCATCCCCCCTTGCTGGCCCCCCATGCCCAGCGCGCACGTCTTGCAGGTATTTCTGGTTCGAAGCGCGAGGTACATACGACGCAGTCCACCCGTGGCCCGCGCCTGTTTCAGCGTGTACCAGATCGCTGGCCAGCCACCTCCCGCTTTCACCTTTCGCATGAGTCACCTTGACTTGATGAACTGTGAATCCACATTCTCGCCCATTCATGGGGAACGCAATAGCCTTGCCCTGCGTCATACTCATTATGCACCAAGAAACCGCCAATTGAAACTCGGTTGTGCATCCAGACATTCGATTGTACTGCTTCATACCCGACGAACGCGCCCCCGGGAAGGTCTCCGGGTCGGGAGGAGTGAAACCAGGAGAATCCGAACATGTTGAATCGACACGCCATCGTGTGGGCCGCGATCGCTGCGCTGACCCTTTCCTTTACTCATCCATCTGGAGGCCAATCCACCCCATCGGATACGGACGTGAACGTCGCCTTGATTGATCGACTCCACGAGACGATCATCGATGTGGAGTACGACGCCATCGACCTCGAGGATGTCATTGCGGATCTGCGTGAGGCTCACGATCTGAACATTCATGTCTCGTGGAAGCACCTGTTTTCCGCGGACGTCCACAAGAACGACCGGGTGGAGATCAAGCTGCGTCAAGTATCGCTTGCCCTGTTGTTGAACATGCTTCTTGATGAGGCGCAATCCGATATTCTCAATCCCCTCGATTATTCGGTTCGGGGCGGCATCGTCGTCATTTCCACGCGGGATTTGCTGAGCCGCGACACGATTCTGAAGACCTACGACATCACCGATCTCATCGAGAGTGGGTACTCCATCAGGCGTTTCGCGAACACCCCCGTATTGGGGATGAAACTGACGGGACGGGAACACCTCGGGGGCGAAGCATTGAGGGCGAAACCCAAGACTCGAGGCGGAGGTGGTGGCAATGGCGCCGGGGGCGGGAGTGGGGCCTTCGGTGATCCGACGGATGATCCGGATCGATTGACATCCATGGAGCGAGTTGAACAAATCATCGGTCTCATTGTGGACTACATCAATCCGGATACCTGGAGCATGAATGGGGGTGAAGTCGGCATGCTCTCCGTCCATGGCAACACGTTATTCATCCAACACACGATTGATGATCAAAGAAACATCGAATCGTTTCTGCACCTCTTGCGCCAGGGCCAACCCATTGCGCTCGACGCCGAGGCCATCGTCGTGCACCTTCGCGCGGATCGTGCCGCTCGATGGCGAGAAACCCTGGGCGATTCGTTCCCCCGACTGATGCCATCGCAGATCGATCAACTCCTGGACGAAGATGAAGGGGGTGAGGTTCTCTTCCGAGCCACCACCACGGGTCACAATGGCGAACGATTCTGGTTCAGTGCGCTGACCCAACGCGAAGTGCTCTCCGGTATGTGGGGCACGATCAGCTCCAACAAGGCCGGCTTCAACCCGGTGACCGGGATCGTCACGGAAGGCCTTGAGTTGATCGTCCTGCCCCTGCTCAAACCCGATGGCGAGCGACTCTTCCTCGATGTGCAGTTCGCGTGGATTCCGACCTCAGATATCCAGACCCGCTCGGTGGCCCTCAATGGCGAAACAAGCGATGCGACCATCGACCATGTGAATCGGTCGATGAGAACCGTTTCATGCAGCGCGACCCTGGGTCTCGATCAAGCCATTGCCTTGTCCATACCAAGGCAACTGGACGACACGGGTCGAGCCCTGGAATACGAGGACTGGCTCATCATTCGCGTGAAGCGAGTGCCTTGATTCTTGTTTGATCCTCAGGGATGCATACTCCGGGCCGCTCTCCCCGGCGTATCACCGGGGAGGGCGGCGTTTTCATTTATCACCCTACAATTCGGAATGCAGCGTACCGACGTGTGTCCCGGTGGGGATGCCTTCGGGTTGATTGACCAGATTCCCGCTCCAGGAGTTCATGATGCACGACCTTGCGACCCCGATGAATCGTCTCCGCCGGCCTTCGTTGTATGGCCTCGCCCTCGTATTGATGTTCATCACCATGGCGGCCTTGAAATCGCAGAATGTACCTCGCTACGAAAGGCTGGAGATCGTGCGCGATGGGCGCGTGGTCGTGGAACTCAACAGCGATCGCCATGGGGGCCTGATCCGATTGTTTAGCGCCCAAGGCGCAGAGATGCTCGTCCTGCGCACCGCGGAGGATGGGGGGGCCTCGATTCGTATCAACGATCGTGAAGGCATGCCTTCGATGGAGGTGCGTGCGAAGGATCGGAGCTTGCAAATCACCAACCGCACCCAGGGGCGCGATCAACTCATCTTCGATTCGGATGATGATGCGGAATCGGGTGAAGGGACAAGGAATTCAATCAGGCTGCTCGTGAGTCGGCTGGACGATATGGACAACACTCTGAAAGATCTGCAATTCAAGCATCAACAGCTCATGAGCGATTTGCGGAGCCTTCGCCCCGGGCAATCTCCTGAGGTCACTCTTGATCGAATGCAACGCTCCATCGATGATCTGGTCCGCGAACAGCGCACGCTCGATCAGAATTTGCGGAACGCCAGAAGCGGCGAAAGTCGTAACCAAAGAGATGTGGATGATTTGCGCCGACGTGTCCAGCGTCTTGAAAGCCGCCCCCAACAATGATTGTCTTGACTCTCTCGAATCACTCGCGTTGAGTACCGATGTGAGTCAATTTTATGAAATTCATAAACATAATTGCGACTCTGTATTTATTGATTGGACAGCACAACCCTGCCCGATGTACAAAACCATTGATTCGAGAATTTACTCAAAGGCGAGACCACTGATGATTGCGTCACTCCGCAATGAATCGCTTGAAGCCGGGTTGAAGATTCTTCTCGTCGAGGACAACTTTCTTGTCGCTCATGACATTCACAAGCTGCTCGTTGAATTCGGCCACGAAGTTGCCGGCCCGGTGGCGAGTGTTCGCGAAGGCGTCGAACTGGCCCGGGATGAATCGATTCAGGCCGCGATCCTTGACATCAATCTCGTGGATGGCGATTGCGCGCCCATCGCGGATCAATTGCGAAGTCGTCATTGCCCGTTCATCTTCATCACCGGTTTCGGAAGCCCCAGTTTCGCATTCGAGGACCTCAATGACATCTTTCGATTGAAGAAGCCGATCAAGCATGACGACCTGCAGGATGCAATCTGCGAGCACCTGATCGCCTGATCCGAAACCTGCTGGCTCATCAGCAGACAAAGCAACCGAGCAGCGCCACTCGTTTGGACCACGCATCCGCCTCATCTTCGTGTTCCGTGCTGCGCTCCGCCGAGAGCATCGACGCCCAAGGGAAGGCCTGGATATGCTCGATGGCATCCAGGTAGCGGGACAGGTGGACTTCGGGTTCAAGGCCGACTCCCGAGACGTCGAATCCAACGAGATCCGAGAGCCGTAGGGCCGTGTCGACTTCCAGGATGCTCAGGTATCGGTCCGGGGCCGCGATCGTCAGGAATCGCGAGAGTATGGGCACCGTCACGCCATCGAGTCCGAGCAAAGGTGAAAGCGCATGCAAGATCGTGCCTCTCGAAGGATCCACGATGCAACGCTCGATCGATTCATGCAATGCGAATCGAAACTCGGGATCCGTCTCGAGCAACAGTTTCACCTTCTCCTGATTGCAGCGTCCCAGACAACCCGAGGGCTCTGTTTCGCCAAGCAGCAAGGGACGAATCTCCCCTTCCGTCCAGCGGTCCGGGCCCTCGCGAAAGGCGTACTGGGCCTCGTCGATCCCGGCCAGCCAACCATGCTCCCCCGAAAGCCTTCGGGTCGATTCCAGGGATCGCTGTATCTCCGCATCCAGCAGTCCGCGGAAATAAATGTCCCATTCACAGCAACGCAATTCCTGCCACGAGAGGGGCGAGATAAATGGCGTCTTGATTTCGATGATAGTATTGGGGTTCGCCCCGGCGGCTTTCGCGATCCGCTGCCTGGCTCCCCAATGCTCGCGATGATCCGCACGCTGCGTATCAGTCAATGGCTCGAAGTTCAACGTGTCGATCCACCCCAACAACGTGATCAGATAATCACCCGCATCGTTGCCTTCCGTGAAGTCATCGGACTCGATGAGCGTGGCCGCTTCGAGATTGCGTTCGATGCTGCTCGTGGTTGCATCAAAACTGCCCACCAGCGCCGCGGTTCGGAACTGTGTCTGGTTCTCGAACAGATACACCCGGGCCCCGAATCGTTCGATGGGGCGTCGCTTCAGCACCGATGGCTCGAACGTACCGATGTTCACGCCTGCCTCGATCAAGCCGTCGAGAAAATCCGCCGGCGCGATCTTATCGTCCAGA
>JAPULD010000450.1 GCA_027295365.1 Planctomycetota bacterium | reverse complement strand
CCATCACGGGAATCCGCCCCAAACCCGCGGGACTCAGCCAGGACCTGCGCACCACCCAAGGCCTGACCATGGACCTGCCCACACAGATGTCGCTGCAATCCAAGGGTTACTTCGTCTCCCAGGATGGCCGGCTGCTCTCCAACGAGGGCGAAGTCGCCTTCGGCACCAGCGAAGGCGTCCTGTATACATTGCGGTTTGGCGAGATCCTGCTGGGCGAGGGATTCAATATCTCTGCCGGTTTTGAAACGGAAGGCGAGGAAGGCACTGCCAGTGAAAACGAGATCAGTGCGATCGAAAATCGCTACTTGTTCGTGACGGCGCAGTTCGACGAGTCTCTCTTGCCGACAAAGCCAGACGCACCAGAGGGGTACACCCCGGCGGATGCGAACCCAGCGCCCGACGAGAACATTCCCCCTCGCAATCCTTCATTCACGCAGTACGAACAAGATCTCGAGACGTGGCAGCAGAATCTCGATCAGAGCATCGCCCGAGCGACGGAGCTCAACGCACGTTTCGCCCCTTGGTATTACGTCATCTCAAGCAGCGAATTCGAAGCCATCCGCCCCGGCAAGGACAAGCTCCTGAAGGACAAGCCCGCACCCCCGGTGGAACTTGAACCGGAGCCATTGGAGACTCCGGTCGATCCTGTCCCGACGCCGGACGGATCGCCCGATACGGATGAGGGCTCGACCACGCCTGATGGTTGATCTTCACGCTTGATGTTTTCCCATGCCGCCGCGCCGACGAACAGGGCGAAGTGGATCTTGGGCATCGAAGGCGTGCGGGGATCGATGGTCGCAACGTCCTCGGTCTGCTTTCTTGAGTTCAAATAGCGTCGAATCAAATTGTACGACGCGAACACGAGAATGCCCCCCACGAGCGGTTTGTAGAAGTAGCCCGGCAATTTCCACGCCCCGCCGATCATGGCCAACGGGATGGACGCGACGACGAAAGGCCACAACGTCACCCATGAGAATTACCCCGCCTTGGCGAAGCGGAACGCGCCGATGCAGCCCACGAAGATGTTGAGCACCAGGGCGGTGGGTTTCATTTCGTCGGGAGCCAGCCCCACCAGCGCCATCGCCGCCAGATACCCCGACGCCCCGGCATGGCCGACGGAGGAATAAAGAATGGCCAGCAGAAAGATTGAAATGGTGAGTATGAGAGTGGCGGTCAAGAGAACGGCATGATTCCTCGTGCCTCCGCACGAGAAAAAACCCACGGCGTTCTTGGCCGTGGGTCTTGATTCAGGAGCTCATGACTGGGATTTGAAGGGGTCGGACCGACCCCCGAGGTCATCACTTCGTCAGACGAAGCACAGGACCGAGGCCAGGAACGTCACGAGGTAGGCCATCGACGGGATGAGATACATCCAACTGGGGTGAAGGCCCAGCAAGGCGACCACGTAGAAGCCCAGGTACGTTAAGCACATCAGAAGATGGCAAAAGCATTCGATCCGGCGATGCGAGTGTGGCGGGTGAGGCGGAGGAGACGCCACACCCATGGCGTGCGCAGGGTCCGGCGGATCCGAAGAGGAAGCGAAACGTGTAAAATTTTGCTGTTTCATCGAGTAGTGTTCCAAAGCGGCACGGGGGCCGATCGACCAAGAAGAAGAAAAGAAGAAGAATGGGGATGGGGATCGTGGGAGGGCCGAGATGGCTTCCCGACTCGATTGGGGGGAGGTGGTTCGGGCAAGATCCGAACCGATACGAGTCGAGGCTCGACAAGCCGGGTTGTCCGGCCCTCCGTACGGGCCTGCCAAATCGCTCCCCGGAGAAGGCGATCAAGCAGACCCCGCGTTGTGGGGTGGGGTGCAAGTCACGGAACTTCTCCTCGATGCGTTGCTCTTTAAATGCACCGAGTACGAACGGCGCGCGCAGAAAAATCGAACTGAATTCGACTCGTCAAAGTAATCGTGATCTTGGAACTGGAAGCGGCGGTCAGACCGTCATGTGACAAGAGCGATTCGCCCGAGATCGACGCGACCTCGAACGGATCAGGAAGTGAGGTCTTCGTCTTCCGATGGAGTGGTCGGAGTCGGCTTGCTTCCGTTGGCGGTGCAGTTATGACCGTTCAGGTTCGTGGGGGTAATTTCCGTTGACCCCTCAAAGTTTCCATCCCCACTCAGGTTATCGTGTTGCGTGTCGGCGATTCGATTCAACTCGCGCATGATGGTCGCATCGATGTGCAGATCCGTCAGCAGGTTGTCGTCGCCTTCGGCCAGTTCGGAAATGGCGAGGTGGAATTCCGGATCGTCGGAATCTGAAAACCGTTTCACGAGGAGAAACAGATGTTCGTGTTGTTTTTCGGTGAGCCGTGAGTCAGTCGGAAAGCCTTGTGATTCTCGGGCTTTCATTAATCCCTTCAAATGAAGTTCCGTATTAGTGGGCAGCGTTGTCATCTTAAGCTCCGGAATCGGTCTTCCTGGTATTTTGTCGTGGTCCATACTGTAGCGTCCTTACCTGGTACGTGGAGGCTTGTGGAAGAAAAAGGGGAATCCCCCCTGTGTCGGGTGCGTTAAGTTAGAGCAAGTTACCTTGCTACGAGCGCATCCTGCGCCTGGTTCGTGATCGGGCCAAGCAGCCCGCCAGCCTAGCTCACGATATCGGCCAGACAAAATCCAATCATTGATAAGAAAAAGGCGATTCTGGTCCTACGATCGAGAAACGAGATCGCACAATTCTTCATATCGCCCTGCTGGAGGGCGATCCGCGATGACGCGACCAATAATTCGATTATTAGAAATCGTCCTCGTTCGCGTGACCAATTGCTCGAATAAGCTTCGCTTTGATTGCTTCGTATCGACGTCGTAAATTCGGTATGTTCAACTCACGGGCGGCTTTGCTAATGCTGCCCATCCGATGAACTCCTGTGAGAATTTCCCATTCCTCGGCATGGAGTTTGCTGCATAAGAATGCTACTTCGTCAAGCAGCTCTAGTTGTTCCGTTCCACCGGTTTTGTCCCGGGGGACACGGGAGACCGGGTGCGTTTGGTCGGGGTGGAAGTTTGAAATTGGAGGAATTTTCCAAGCCTTTCGGCACAGTTCAAAAAAAGTTTTGGAACAAATCCCTTTGATCCATGACTTGTGGATTCTCGCCTCTATATCTGCTGAATAATTTTCTGCGATATCTTCGCGTTTCTTCGGCCAACTCGTCAAATACCGGGTCACGGATTCATTAATCAAGTCGTCTACTTCGAGTACGGTTGGATGAAACTTGAAGAAGATGGCGTGGCAGGTCCCCTCAATAATATCGAGGA
>JAPULD010000045.1 GCA_027295365.1 Planctomycetota bacterium | reverse complement strand
ATGCTTCCCATGGAAATCTCCTTTGTTCTTGAAATCTCAGTGTATCAATCGCGAGTCTTTGGTTTGGACATCGCCGTGATTGCCATCCCGACTGCGAAGATCGTCATCGTGCTGAAGACGACGATGAGCGAATTGTGGAAGGGGCTGCGCCATCGCGCCCAGTCTTCCGACCACTCGGGTGAGAACGTCATCCAGAGGATGAGCGCCAGTCCACACAGCACGCCAACGAGGGCCGCGGGCCAGCGGGCAGTTCGCGCGATCATGCCCAGCAGGAACAGACCCAAGATGCCCCCCGCGAAAATACCAGAGAGTTTCCACCAATCATCCAGCACGTTCTCTTCGCCCATCCGATTGATGGCGAATAGAGTGCCTCCGATTCCCAGCACAAGCGTGCTGAGATACAGCACTCTCATCGAACCCCTTTCCGAGGCGTTGGGGTTGATGTATCGCTTGTAAAAGTCTTCGAGAATCAGCGTCGAGGAACTGTTCAGCGATGTATCAACACTGCTCATCGCCGCGGCGAAGATCGCGGCCACCAAAAGCCCCGTCGCCCCGGGGGGCAATTGCGTGGCAATGAAGTGGGGGAATATGTCGTCAGAAGAATAATCTCCGGCGGGCAACAATTCTGGTTGAGCCAGATAGAACGCGAACAACGCAGTGCCAACAAAGAAGAGCAATCCTGAGATGGGGATGTAAAGAAGGGCCGCGATCCAGACGCTCTTCTTCGCGGCTTTCTCATCCCTGGCGGTGTGGTATCGCTGCACATAGCTCTGGTCGATGCCAAAGTTCTGGAGGTTGATCACGAATCCGAAGGCGAGCAGCACCCAGAACGTCGAGGATGTGAGATCAAGACTCAACGATCCCAGCGAGAACTTGCCGTGCTCACTGGCGATCATGAAAATCTGCCCCGGCCCCTCGGGCATGCCCATCAGGATGAGCGCGACGCAGAAGATCGCACCGAACGTGAGGACGATCGACTGGACGACGTCGGTCCAGATGACCGCTTCGATGCCCCCCAGCAAGGTGTACAGCGTGACGAGGATTCCCGTGATGATGATGATCGTGCTCACGTCCCATCCCGTCAGGGGTTTGAGCGCAATCGCCACGAGGTACAGGATCGAGGCCACCCGGGCGAGTTGCGTGAGCAGGTAACAAATCCCGGCGTAAGTTCTGGCCCACGCCCCGAAGCGATGTTCGAGGTGCGCGTACGCGGAGATGTGACCTTGGTTGCGATAGAAGGGGACGAACCACTTGCAGGCGATCCACGCGACCAGGGGCAGGGAGAGCCCGAAAACCCAGGGGTTCCAATTGGCGGCGTAGGATTTGCCGGGGTTGGCGAGGAAGCTGATGGAGCTGACGTAGGTGCCGAAGATCGAGAGCCCGACCACCCACCCGGGAAGCCGACCCGCGGCTTTGGTGAACCCCTCAGTGGTCCGGCTGCGTTTGAAGAACCATCCCCCCATGCTGACAATGCCGGCGATGTAGAGGATCAGGATGGCGAGGTCGAGGGGGGCGAGCATGGAGGCGCTTCACTTTCTGGACGACAGTCTAGCGAAGAGCGTTGAATAATGAGGCAAATCTGGCGGCTCGTACATGTATGTAGAGCAGCCATCGTTTCGGATACATCTTCTTTTATTAAATTGAAATAGCTATCTAATTGCTTGCTTAGTGAATTGCGACAATTTCTGCATCGCCTCTTTCTGCAAGCAAATCGGCAAGTATGCTTCGATGGCATTCTTCATGCGCTCGTTCATAGCAAATCATTGCAATAACTGTTTTTGAAGCAACTTCAAGCAAATCATCTATTTCTTCTGTGCGTCCCCGGCGTGCAAAGTCTCTAAAACGCTTGCGAAATTCAGAAAAATCTCCTGTGTCTTTAAGTTGTTGTCTTTGATAAGCGGTCGAGCCTAAAGATGTCCATGACTCGTATCTGATTCCTGCCTGTTCGCAATGCTGTGCCAGAACATTTTTTCGAAAGTCAACCTTGCGAGAAAAAGGCTTTTCACGTACATCAACGAGTAATTCAACACCAGCATCCAGAAGGCAGGAGATGAGATCTTCGCCGTCTCGGCGTTCGTATCCGATAGTGAATACTGTTGGCCCGGATCCGGGAGTCACTGTCCGAAACGTGCTTGAAGATTTCTTGTTGGTTGTAGAGGACAGTTCAAATGCAGCCAATGCCGTAGTATTGGCTTCTCGTCGTTTTGAGCAGGTTTCAGAATAACGACTCACTTGAAGTAACCTCCCTAGGCGGATTGTAGATGCCACAGACTCCGTAGTGTTGTCGGTGGGCTGCGAAGTTTCCCATGAAAAAATAGAGAGAGTATCGGTCTGAGAACCGTTTATCCCAGAATGCTTGAATCACCTTTTCCTTGTCGCGCATTCTTCGCCATGTCTGCCCTACTTCCCACGCGATGAATTTCGAACGGTATTCCTTGCCAAGGCCGTCCTTCCAAGTGAACTTAAAATCGTATGGAATCTTCTCCAATGGTTTGGGATCACCAAAGAGTGATTCTTGGCGAAGAATCTCTTTCTGTTTTTGTGACCATTCGTGCGAGTCCTCTTCGGCTTCAAATTTGAGAATCTCAGATACTCGGACTGGGCGAAGCGTCCATTCGGACTGTTCCAGTTCAGCCATTGACTCTAACGCAGTTCGTCCAATCCAATCCCATCTTTGGTGAGGATCATCTAGATGGCCTTCGATTTGGAGCGAGGAACAATCCGGACGTCTTGATTCTGGGCGGCCATCAGGAGATGTGTCTGATACCTTTACATTCACAATGTCGAATGTCTTGTACTGCTTCTCTTTTTCAAGACTTCGATGTTGGATGGGGTAAAGTCGGCGCCAGTCACCGTCCTCGGTGATGCCACCTGTACACACCACTTCGTTGTATTTTACACTTAAATTTGGATAGGTTCGTACTGTGATCAGAATTCGTTCTGTACCCATGGAAGATCCCTAGAAGAAGAAAAGGTTTACCACTCCGGTCCGCCCGTATACCGCCCATACACATCCGCCAGGGCCTGCACCATCTCGCCCATCGTGCAGTTGGCCAGTGAGGCTTCAATCAACGAAGGCATGACGTTTTCGTCGTCCCTCGCCGCGGCTCGGATCGCATCAAGCGTCGTCTTCACGGCGTCATCATCCCGGCGATTCTTGAAATCACTCAGCCGGTCGCATTGCTCGTCTTCCAGTTCATGGGGAATCTGCAGGATCTCGACCTGGTGTTCGCCATTTCCTTCGCTGTAGGCGTTGACACCCACGATGATGCGGTCGCCCGCTTCCATCTCCTGGCCAAACCGGTAGCTGGCTTCGGCGATCGACCTGCGGAAATACCCCTTGTGGATGCCGGCGACCACGCCCCCCATGTCGTCGATGGTTTGAATGATGTCGTTGGCGTCTTTTTCCATCTGGTCGGTCAGGCCCTCGACGAACCACGAGCCGCCTAGGGGATCGACGGTGCGGTGGACCCCCGTTTCATGGGCGAGGATTTGTTGTGTCCGCAACGCGATGCGAACCGCGGTGTCAGTGGGGAGGCCCAGCGTTTCGTCCATGGAATCGGTGTGCAGGCTCTGGCAACCCCCCAGGACGCCCGCCATGGCCTGATAGGCGACGCGGACGATGTTGTTCATGGGTTGCTGTTCAGTCAGCGAACAGCCGGCGGTCTGCACATGGGTTCGCATGAGATGCGAACGAGAATTCTTGGCCCCGTAACGTTCGATCATCGCGTTGGACCAGATGCGGCGGGCCGCGCGTAGCTTGCAGATCTCCTCGAAGAACTCGTTGTGAGCGTTGAAGAAGAAACTAAGGCGAGGGGCGAAGACATCGACATCGAGTCCTCGCTTCATCGACGCCTCGACGTACTCCATGCCATCGCGAAGGGTGAAGGCGAGTTCCTGGGTCGCGTTGGATCCCGCTTCGCGGATGTGGTAGCCACTGATCGAGACGCTGTTCCATTTGGGCAGGTGTTGCGTCTGGTATTCGATCGTGTCCACGACGAGCTTGACGCTCGCCTCGGGGGGATAGATGAATTCGTTCTGGGAATGGAATTCCTTGAGGATGTCGTTTTGGAGGGTGCCGCCCAGATTGGCGACGTCCATGCCTCGTTGCTTGGCATGGGCGATGTACATGGCCCAGATGACGCAGGCGGGGCCATTGATGGTCTGGCTGACGGTGACCTTGTCGACCGGGATGTCGGCATAGAGGCGGTGCATGTCCTCAATGGTGTCGATGGCCACGCCACATCGGCCGACCTCGCCAGATGACAGGGGATCATCGGAATCGCGCCCCATCAACGTGGGCAGATCGAAGGCGGTCGAGAGCCCCGTGTTGGCCTTGGTGCCCTTGGCGTTTTTCAGGAGGTACTTGAATCGCTGGTTGGTGTCGTCGGCGGAGCCAAACCCCGCGAACTGCCTCATGGTCCACAGCCGACTGCGGTACATGGTCTTGTGGACCCCCCGGGTGTAGGGGAATTCGCCCGGGACGCCGATTCGTTCATGGGGAGCGTTCGGGTCGTCGGGGGATGCGGTGGTGACGGCCTCGGGGCCATACAGCTCGTTGACCTCGTATCCCGAGATGGTCACGGTTTCAGGATCAGGTCCCGCCTGCCCCTCGGGCGTGTTGAGATGGGGGGCCAGTGTCGTTCCAGGCTGATCGTTGAGCGTGCTCATGAGGGGATCTCGAAAGGGGGACATACAGGGTGATTCACCCAATAGTAGCGGGAAATGGCCTTGAAATCAGCCCACGACTCGAAAGCGAATTCCCCCATCGTCAAAAGGAAAACGCCATCAAAAGATGGCGTTCTCATCAGTCATATCAAAGATTTGTGGATCGAGGCCAGTGGGAGGAGCCTCGTTTAGTGATTGGGATTGGTCACCGTGGTGATGCGATTCCTGCTGTTTGTCCAATTGGGGCGGTTGACGATCTGGTCGGGGTGGAAGGGCACATTCCCCTGGGCCGAGCGATATTCATACTCGTGCCGATACGTCACATCGATACGCCGGGCGTCCGCGGCGGGCACGCTGAGCGTATTGCGCAGCTTGCCAGAGTCGGTGCCCATGTCGAATACCTCGAACCGCATCAGGTCGGGGTTGTAGATCGGGTCGTCGCCTTCACCTATCTGGAAGTCGAAGGTGAGCTGCTTGCCGGGCGGTACGTGCATGGTGAAGATCTCGTCGTTGGATCGGAGATCGACGATCGTGATCGTGACCGGGAGCGTCTCGTAGGAGTGGTAGGTCTGGGGGCCACCCGTCGCGGGCATGAGACCACCCTTGGGGCTGTAGCAGCCGGTTGCGAGGGCCATCATGGTCATGGCGAAGAGTGCGGTGGAGAACCGTCGGGACATTGGTCTGACTCCTGCCGGACGAAAATCCGGGGCTGGGTCCGGTGGGTCCGGGGGGGTTATCAATAATCCATGTCGCTACGAGGAGGCCAAAAACTATCTCTGGCCATGGTGACGATGGATACGAGGTCTTTATCGGTCAGTTGGCCTTGGGTGATTGGTGAAATTCCTGATCGATCATGAAAGTCCGAAAACCGATCCACGCGATTCCCCTGCAGCCGACGAAATGTCCCGCCGATAAGTCAATCATGAGTCTCCCGAACTGGTATTCGCAATATCTGGAAAAGGCATTGCTCGTCAACGAGCGAAAGATCTTTTTCGTCACCGGGTGCCAGAAATCGGGCACCACCTGGGTTCAGCGTCTGCTCAACAGCCATCCCCAGATCGCGTGCGGCGGAGAGGGGCATATTGCGGATCACTTGAAGCCACTCGCGAAGAAGCTCATCGCGGAGTACAACGCGAAACAGGTGTGTCGGCGTGACGTGGATCTTGAGGTGAACCTGGGAGACGCCGACGAAATCACGATCCTCAAGTTGCTCTCCGATCGGATCTTGGCGCAATATCTGCAGCGCGAGGAAAAGCCTGATTCGATTCGGGCCATCGGGGATAAGACACCTGAGAACGCCTGCTTGCCCGAGGTATTGGAGTGTCTTTATCCGGAAGCGAAATTCATCCATGTCATCCGGGATGGGCGAGATGCCGCGGTCTCCGGATGGGCCCACCTCAGTCGCATGGGTGATTCAGGGTATTTCACATCCTTCGCGGAGTATGCGGGCTATTTCGCCACCCAACATTGGTCTGGCTATATCCGGCGAATGCGAGCGTATGCCGCCAAGGCGCCGGATCGGTATCTCGAACTGAAATACGAGGAATTGCATGTGAATCCTCGTGAGCATATGTGCCGGGTGATGACGTTTCTGGGCGTCGATGCTGATATGGCAAGTCTTGAGCAATGCTGTCGGGGCGGGTCATTCGAGTTCTTGAGCAAGGGGCGTCAAAGGGGGGAAGAGGATCGGAATTCATTCTTTCGAAAAGGCGTGGTTGGCGAGTGGAAGAAAGTCTTTGATGACGAAGCCATAAGGCAATTCCAAGCCAATGCCGATGGATGGATCGAGATTCTCGGGTATGAACCTTTTGAGTCCATGAGTCACTCGGATGATGCCATGGCCTCGGAATCGAAGTCGCTTCCAGCTTGAAAACAGGATGAGTCTTCGGAATTTGGAATCTGACTCGTCTTCAGGCCGGCCTGAAGGATTGTGCTCTTACGCGATTTGTGTCCACGGTCTTTGCCGCGCCCTGGTGACCAGGGCCAAGAGCCCTATTTCAATTCGGCGCTGGTCTGGTGATTTCAGGTGATGATGAATCGGTGAATACGATGGCGATGGTTGATGTCATCGAGCAACTCGGAAAGCTCAGGAAGACCCTACAAAGCAGGCGTCATCACGCGGATGCTGCGAATTGGGGACGGGATGGCCGCACCACCACCACGAACAGTCCCAGAGTGGGTCCCAATTGAATGGATTGTTTCCCCTTGATGTCCATCGTCTCGCTCAGGCTGTCAATCAACGTGGTTGCTTGATCCTGATTCGAGCTCTCGAAGGGAACGAAGCACAACACCTTAGTGTCGATCCGGGAAGCGTTATGCTTGAATTCCTCGACGGCTTCGTGGCCAATGCATACGAGGCCATCGAACGGCTCCATCTCATCCTGGGCGATCATGTACCCAGCGTTATGAGCCAAAAAGGCATGGAATTCGTCTTGATCGCCCAGCAGACGCAGTGTCGCCCCGGGCGGGAAATTGCGCAGGGCCTGGGTGAACCATCGACCTTGTGAGACCGTCTCAGGCTCTTGCGTGCGAAACGTGGTATGCCAGAGAGAACTTGCCCCGGTCGAATCACTCCCGGGCTTTGGCCAGTCGCCAATGTATTTTCCATAGTTGCGAATCCACATGGTCATGACGAGGCTGTAGTACAGCGCCATGGGGGGCAGGCTCTGGTAGCGACCCCCGGTCAGCATGGTCAACCAATCCTTCGAGAAGACATGCGACAATTCACCCTGGTGCTCCCGAAACGTTTCGGCGATCGCCTCGGCGCGATGCGCCAGCCACTGCGTCAGGGGAGGCGTGAACCCTCGCTTGGGTCGATCGAACACCTGCCGGGGCAGATAGCGATCACAGAGTCGATGGAAGATCCACTTGTTCTTGCCTTCGCGCACCTTGAAGCTAGGGGGCAGGGAGAGCAGGAAACGCACGACCCGTTCATCGAGCATGGGATTCCGCGTTTCGAGGCCATACGACATCGAGGCTCGTTCCTCGATCGTGATCAGGTAGTCTGCGAGATTGGTCTTCACATCCGTATAGAGCACCCGGTTGAGCCGATCGAACCGGGGGAAACGCCCCCAGAACTCGCGCAATCCCGAGAACGCGTTCGAATCGGTTTCAAGCACGCGTTTGAGATCGCTACTGAGCATCACTTCCCGGGCTCCCCGCCAGCCCAGGAAAC
>JAPULD010000449.1 GCA_027295365.1 Planctomycetota bacterium | reverse complement strand
CATGGAAGCCTGTCTTCAGGCAACGCTTGCAGCCATTGGGAGCGTAGATGAGGGGTTGGCCACCCAGATGGGAGCCCATCTTGAGAGTCTGGGAAGGTTTGGGCTTCACCGGCTTCTTGCAGGTCTCGCACAAGGTTCGAGAGAGACGTTGGGCCACGATGAGATTCAGGGCATTGGCCACGAGATACGACTCGACACCCAGATCCATGAGGCGGAAGATGGCCCCGATCGTGTCCTTGGAGTGGACGGTGGTGTAGACCAGGTGACCCGTCATGGCGGCCTGCATGGCGACGTTGGCCGTTTCGATATCACGAACTTCGCCCAGGAAGATGACGTCCGGGTCCTGGCGAAGGACGGAACGAAGAATCGTGGCGAAGGTATTGCCTTGCTTGTGATTGACGGGGATCTGCGTGCAGCCTTCAAGGTAGTACTCGACGGGATCCTCGATCGTGATGGCGTTGCGCTGATCGACGTTGATCTCGCGGAGACATGAATAGAGCGTGGTGGTCTTGCCCGAACCGGTGGGGCCACACACGAGCAGCAAGCCGGCGTCTTTCGTCGCGATCGTACGCAGCTTCTCGTACATCCAGGGCAACATGCCCAGTTCATGCAATCTGGCGGGGGCGGCACCGGAGTCAAGGACGCGGATGACAAGCTTCTGGCCATGCATCGTCGGCGTGAGACTGACCCGAAAGTCCACACGTCGGCCCTTGATGGCGACGGAGAAGTGCCCGTCCTGGACGGTGCTCTTCTGACTCGTATCAATTTCGCAGAGGATCTTGACCACGCCCAGGACGCGTTTAAAGAGACTCATGCTCAATTCCACGGCAGTGAGCATGTAGCCATCAACACGAAGGCGAATCGATGCGTTGTCCCGGCGCGGCTCGACATGAAGGTCCGTCGCCCGGGCTCGGAAACAGGCCAGCAGCAACATGCGAAAGGCTCGGATGGACTCGCCACCTTCGTCCTCGTCCCCTCGATCCAGTCCGGTTGACGTGGCCTGGTGAATCGTGACGCCCCGATTGTCCACGAGGCTGATGTCATTCTCGTCGTAGGTCTTGTCGATGCCCGAGTTGATGATCTCTCGAAGTTTCCGTTCATAGGTGGTCTGGGCGTCGGTGACTTCCTCGTTGAGGTCGAGATCGACCGTGACTTCCGTCGCGCTGAGCGGGGCAATGTCGTCCATGTCGCTGGCGGTAAAGTCCGGCACGTTGGTGCGCTTATGAGGCGTCTGCTGTTCGGGATCGATGAAATGCAGTTCGCAGGCTCCGATCTTGACGATGTCGCCATTGTCGAGCATCTCGTCGGTGACTTTCGACTTGTTGAGATAGGTCCCGTTGCTGGAGCCAAGATCTCGCAACTTGTAGCCGCCTTCGCAAGGCTCGATCACGCAATGGTGGCGGCTGGACTGTTCATCCATGAGTTGCAGTACATTGTCAGGCAGCCGGCCCACTGTGATGGTTGAGCCGTCCAACTTCATTCGTTTGTTCCCCTGCTGGGTTTTGACTTCCAGAAATGGCATCGCGGTATGGTACCTCGGGATAAGTGGATTCTGGCCAGGAGCAAGATCCCCCAAGCCTTCGATTCGTAAAGAATTGTATCAACTCAAGTGACGGTCTCCAAGGCCGATATTTCCATCCAAAGGGGGGAGTGGTGGAAAAAGACTCTATGGCCCGATTGCGAGCATGGCATCGGCCAGATTCACAATAGTGAATCCAAGGCGGTTCGGACTCTCAAGGTATTCTGAAATACGACATGCGGAAGTGGAAATTGTCCCGAGTGGCAATAATTTATTGATCAACTTTCTCCATGGCACCAGATCGAGCGTAGTTCTGCTATCATGCGGATCTGTCGCGGTTCGCGGTGGCAAGCAAGATCGATACCCAAATCATTGACCTTAAAATGAGGATGGCAGCATGCTCGTTGGCATAGTCAAGGAGTCACTTTCGGGAGAAAGACGGGTTGCGCTGACGCCCCACGTATTGGGGAATCTCACCAAAATCGGTTTGGAAGTGATGCTTGAGTCAGGCGTCGGGGAGGAAGCCGGTTTTCCGGATTCCGAATACACTGAGCTTGGCGCGAAGGTCGCATTGAGTCGATCCGAGGTCTTTTCACAAGCCGACATCATCTGTCAGGTGCGTACGATCGGGGCCAATCCCGAGGCCGGTGCGTCCGATCTCGACCTGATGCGTCGGGATCAGGTCTTCGTGGGGCATTGCGAACCGCTGACGGATGTCGGGCCGATCACGACCCTGGCCAAGACGGGCGTCATCACGTTCGCCATGGAATTGATGCCTCGCATCACTCGGGCCCAAAGCATGGATGTGCTCTCCTCGCAAGCCACCATCGGGGGATACAAAGCGGTGCTGCTGGCCGCCCATACGCTGCCAAAGATGTTCCCCATGATGATGACCGCCGCGGGCACAAACGCCCCGGCCAAGGTTTTTATCGTCGGCGCGGGGGTGGCGGGATTGCAGGCCATCGCCTCGGCCAAGCGACTCGGAGCCGTGGTCACGGCCTACGACGTCCGTTCCGCGGTCAAGGAACAAGTCGAATCTCTGGGGGGCAAATTCCTGGAGATCGAGCTGGATGCGGGCGAGTCCGAGGACAAGGGGGGCTACGCCAAGGCCATGGGCGAGGAATTTCTGAAGAAACAACGTGAAGCGATGACCACTGCGGTTGCCGAGAGCGATGTGGTGATCACCACCGCCGCCGTACCGGGGAAGAAGGCTCCTGTTCTTATTACGGCCGCGATGATCGAAGGCATGCGACCCGGCAGCGTGATCATCGACCTTGCCGCGGAGCGAGGCGGCAACTGCGAACCGACCAGGTCCGGGGAGACCGTCAAGCATGGCGGGGCGACGATCATTGGCCCCTCGAACCTGCCCGCCACGGTGCCATTTCACGCCAGCCAGATGTACGCCAAGAATGTCGCGACCTTCCTGAAGGAGATCACGAATGAAGGCGAATTGAATCTCGACCTTGAGAACGAGGTCATCAAGGGAACGATGCTGACCCGGGGAGGCGAGATCGTTCACGCCTTCGCCCGTGAGGTGTTTGGTCTCGACCCGTTGGAGCCGGAAACCGCATCTTCGGATTCCAGCGGAGGCGAGACAGAAGGGAGTAAGGACTGATGGATTTCACGCTGTATCTCACGATCTTTGCATTGGCGATCTTCGTCGGATTCGAGATCATCACCAAGGTCCCGCCTACCTTGCACACGCCACTCATGTCGGGGGCCAACGCCATCTCGGGCATCGCCATCGTCGGGGCCTTGATCGTGGCGGGTTCAGCCGTCGCGGCGGAATCGAAATTGGTGGGGATCCTGGGGTTCTTCGCCGTCGTGTTCGCGATGATCAATGTGGTGGGTGGGTTCGCGGTGACGCATCGCATGCTTGCCATGTTCCAGAAGAAGAGGTGATCCGTGGACTTCGTCGGGCAAACTCAAAACCTTC
>JAPULD010000448.1 GCA_027295365.1 Planctomycetota bacterium | reverse complement strand
GATGAGCCCACGTTCAAGAAGGATGGAGCCGATTCCCATGGGGCCATCGTATCGGATCGGCGGGCCAAACGCTCGAAAAGCTCCCGCTGAAGGGCGATTGCGCCGGATTTGATGTTTGTCTGATTGATGTCTGGACGAGATCGGGGGAAGTTCATGGACTTCAACATCGAGAATTGCTAGGCTACTTCCGGCCGGGCGTGATGCTTTGAAGATCACGCCCCACAAAGGCCACTTTCGCCATTTTGGCGCGGAAGGCAGCGCGTATCTGCCCAAGCAGAGAATGCCGCTGCCCTTTTTCTTTTTTGGGCCCGCCTGTTCTTGCAATTGGAGTGAATACACCATGATCACCCCCTCAAACGTCCACGAAACCCTGAGCAAGCATCAACTCGTCGATGGATTTCCCTTCGTCGTCGATATCGAGAAGTCGCATGGCGCCTGGCTGCATGATGCGAAGACTGGTGAGGATTACCTCGACACGTTCATGAGCTTCGCGTCCTGGCCCGTAGGGTACAACCACCCCATGATGCACGAGCCGGAGTTCGTTTCCGAACTGACCCGGGCCGCGAGCTGCAACATCGCCAACGCGGATCTTTACACCGTGGAGATGGCGAAGTTCGTCGATGCATTCGGGACGAAAGTTTCACCCCCTGAATACACCCACCACTTCTGGATCGCGGGCGGTTCGCTCGCCGTAGAAAACGCCATGAAGACCGCCTTTGACTGGAAGGCGCGCAAGCTGGGGCGCACGGACTTTGCCGACGACGTCAACGACCTCGTCATCCTGCATTTCAAGCAGGCGTTTCATGGTCGTTCGGGCTACACCATGAGCGTGACCAACACGGTGCCCGACAAGATCGGCCTGTTCCCCAAGTTCGACTGGCCCCGGGTGCACAATCCTGCGATCGTCTTTGACAACGAGGGGAACGTCGCCAACGACATCGAAGCCGAGGAGGCCAAGGCGATCGCCGACATCGAGGCCGCGTACGCCAAGCACGGCAACAAGATCGCGGGCATCCTCATCGAGACCATGCAGGGCGAAGGTGGTGACAATCACTTCCGAGGTGAGTTCTTCGCCAAGTTGCGTCAGTTCGCTGATGAGCGCGAATCGCTCCTCATCTTCGACGAGATCCAAACCGGGTTCTATGGCACCGGCAAGACCTGGATGTGGCAGCACTTCGACGTCAAGCCCGACGTCGTCAGCTTTGGCAAGAAATCCCAGATCTGCGGCATCTACGCCAATTCACGCGTGGACGAAGTCGCTGACAACGTGTTCGTGAAGTCCAGCCGGATCAATTCGACGTGGGGTGGCAACCTGGTGGACATGGTGCGCAGTCGAAGGTTCATCGAGATCATCGAAGCCGAGGATTTGTGCGGCAACATCGCGACCATGGGCGAGCGAGCCATCTCGGGATTGCGAAGCATCGCCAAGGACAGCGGCGCGTTCAGCAACGTGCGGGGTCGTGGTTCGCTCATCGCTTTCAGTTTCGATTCCGTCGAGCCCCGCAATGCGATGATCAAGGCGATGATGGACAAGAAGGCACTGGTCCTGCCTTGTGGCGATACGTCCGTCCGGTTCCGCCTGCCCCTGATCGTGGGCGAAAAGGAAGTCGATGAACTGCTCAGCCGCGTAGAGGCGTGCGTGCCGGCGGTGAGTTCGGCATGATATTAGTTTCGTACGTGACAGATCCATGTCCGGTATCATGAAGGCATGGCCAACGGTATTCCGGACTGGGTTTGTTATGTGTTCGCAGCACTGCTGTTTCTCGTGGCGCTGGCATGCTTCTATCGAGGATTCCTTTTCGATCGGCTGAAAGGCCAACGGCGCTGTCCAAAATGTTGGTACGACATGACTGGTACCCGGGGTCTGACATGCAGTGAATGTGGATTCATCACAAAGGGCGAGCGGCAACTTTTTAAAACTCGGCGTCGGTGGCGTTGGGTTGGGCTCGGGTTCGTAATTTTTCTGATGGCCTGCATATTGCCGATGTATGAAAATTTGCGCGATGGGACTTGGATCGAGAACGCGCCGAACTGGCTGTTGATACGGGCCTTGCGCTGGGCACCGAATTCGAGTGACGTGGTTCGTGATGAAGTGGAATTGCGGATCAAGGGGAGGCAGCTTTCGATACCTCAGGTCAAGTACGTCATCGAGCGGGGGATCAAAGGAGATTGGTTTCGACCACCGGGCACAGTTGAAAATATGTCTTATTACTGGTCCTTATATGAAATGGTGGATTATGAGTATTCAAGTGATCAACCTTTCGGTTTGCGCGGACTGGGATACAGCCGCGACCTCGCCCATGCATATCCACCAAAGATTAGGATTCTTGCTCGCGATGCCTGGCCTAAAGACACTCCGTTCCGAATTGTCCCGTATATCGGCGTCACCAACATGAACTGGCAAGGATCTGAGGCTTTTCGCATACGTCTGAGCCTTCGAGGATCGAAGTCAGCGAAAATCATTCACATCAACGCACCAAACCAGCGGGATTCCCGGTATGCATGGCGCAATGCGTGGGGGATCGATCACTCCGTCGAGTTGAGCACATTGCCGATCGGGACGAAGGAAGTTGTTTTCGATGTCTGTACAGAATGGTTTAATGGCAATCCGAATGATGTTGAGTCGAAGGGCGATTGGGAAACGATAGAAAATCAGATGATTCGGGTTCCGGTCGATGTGGGCGGTAAAATTCACGACATCATTCGCCCGGTGGCAAATGATGAAAAGACAGAGTGGTTGAAGCAGAATTTGTGGCTGCAGTTATTCAAACAAGAGGAATGGATACTTTTTGTGGGAGTTGATCCATATTTAAAACATACACTTCTGGAAGAAGGGTTGGCAATCAATTGTCTCTTTGAAATCAGGCGTGGAGAGGATCTTATCGCGGAAACAAGTGGATCAATCAGCCGTCCCCGTTGGTGGGGTGGAAGAGATATAGCTTGGCTTCAGCTGAATGGTGATCTTGAAATGCTCTCATTCGCGGAGTCCGAAAAGGACTCGGGTTTGTGGACGATCCGAGTGAAGAGTGATCCAATCGGAGCGTTGTCGGATTTTCCGAGCGATCGCTACTGGGTGGGAGAATTTGAGACGAGGTTGTTATTCAATTTGCCCTACTCTTTAGGTGAGATTGAATAAGGGATTGAACTTCGGTAATTTTATCTTGGATGTGTACCAGTAGTGGATCACCCCTCCCGGTGTATTCACCGGGGGCTAACTCGGCTCGCGAAACACCACCAGGCTCGCGGTGTGGCCATGCAGGAAAGACTGATCGCCGATCGGGCCGATCTCTCCGGCGCAGAAAAACCCGGCGGTCGGCACATCGCCCAGGCGATTGTGGATCATCTCCAGATCGTGATTGGGCTTGCCGAAGAGTCGCTGGCCCCGACCATTGCAGGTGAACAGCAACGCCCCGAAGGGCGGCTGGTGCAGTTGCTGGGCGTCGAGCAGGAGTTGCAGGTCTTCGCTGGCGGTCTTCGCATCACGAACCTGAAGCTGGATCGTCTGGCCCACATTGCTTTGCTCCCCCGCGAGCAGGCCGCCTCGTTTCTCATCGAACCCCAGCACGTTGCGAATGAGAAAATCGCCCCGGCCCTGATGATCCTTGTATTCGTTGATGACGGTGCCCAGCAGCAGGCCATGGGTGAGCATCTTCTTTTCGTGATCGGGCAACGACTCGGCCGTCTTCTTCACCATCTCCATCGCGGGTCGTCCTCCCAGTTCGAGGATGACGTGATTCTCGGATTTCGTGATGACCATCGGGTTCCCGATGGGCCGGCAGCCCTGACTGACGATGAAGTCCACGCCAATGTCGCCACTGATGTTGACGCCCACGCCGCCTGCATTCATGACCTGTTCGTTGCAGAGGATTCGGTTGTAGCCGGGCTGGCTGCCTCCCGAGGCCATGCCCCCCACAATAGGAATGGGTCGATCATGACCACATGCATTGAAGGCGGGGAGGAATCGTGTGACTGGCGTCGTGAAAGGGTCGGCCAGCAGCAACGTCACGCGATGGTCATCCGTCAAGCCGATGCATTCGGGGATCTGAGTGGGATTGGAAAGGGGAAGCGGATCGTTGGGCGAAAACGTGAAGGGATGCAGCTTCGTCCCGGGGAGCCTCAGGGCTAAGGCGGACAAACCCGCGGCTCCCTCGAGTTCATCATCACCCCCCAACACGGACTCCGCGGTCACCCCCATCATGACTTTGGGATTCAGCGTGCTGCGAATCACCTCGGAGGCCTCGGAGAAGGCGGCCGCATGATGGAAGCTGGCGAACATGATCACCAGATCGCAACCCCCTCCGGAATCACCTCCGGAGAGCCCGGCATGCAGGGATTCGGCGACCTCCATCGCCGCGGTCCGGGTGTCGAAATGTCCACTGATAGCGGAGGTGGCATTGCCGGTCGTATTTGAATGGGGAGCATCGGGCATAGGGGGACATCGTAGGCGGGTCGAGCTTCTGGTGTGCCGTAGCTCTGTGAGCCGTGCATATGGAGGGAGTATGGTGTGAGTTCATCACGGCTGGCAGGGCTCTGGCACAATTTTAATTGTTGCTAGGGCGACTGGTCGCTCGGTGTTCTGCCCTTGCTGGCGTCGGGATCGGAATCAAAAATATCATCAATTCCGAGGAGGCCTTTGCGATTTGTGTGACAATGATGACTCGATGATTCGTGAGGAACGACCAACCCGGATCGAGCAGCTTCGCGAGACGCAGGCCAGGGCAATCGATGCCTTGATCGGCCTGCAGCACGACGATGGGCATTGGTGCGCCGAACTGCAGGGCGATTCCATCCTCGAGAGCGAATACATTCTCATGAAGTTCATCCTGGGCCAGGAAGACGCGCCGATGGCCGATGGCCGTCCCGGACGCGAAACGCTGCTCAAGATCGGGGCCTACCTGAAGACGCTGCAACGTGAGGATGGAGGGTGGGGGCAGTTTCCGGGGTCAGGCGTCGATATCAGTGCGACGGTGAAAGGGTACTTTGCCCTGAAATTGCTGGGTGAGGATCCCGAGTCCGAGCCGATGCGCAAGGCCCGATCCATCATCCTCGATCTGGGCGGAGCCGAACGCGTCAACAGCTTCTCCAATTTCTATCTCGCCTGTTTGGGCCAGGTGTCATGGGATGCAGTGCCGGCGATCCCACCCGAGATCGTGCTGCTGCCCACGTGGTTTTACTTTCACCTTTCCAAGGTCAGCGCGTGGACGCGGACGATGATCCTGCCCCTCTCGCTGGTGACGACGAAACGCCCGACGAGGAAACTCCCGAAGGAACTTGGCATCGACGAACTCTACGTCAGCCAGTTCGATCGCCATCGACTGACGAGCGCCATCGATGCGCCGGTCTTCTGGAGCGCGTTCTTCTTCACCATCGACACGGCTCTGAAGATGGCCCACAAACTGGGGGGGACGCCGGTACGAACCATGGCCATCGCCCGGGCCATCGACTGGATCCTGAAACGCGCGGGGCAGGATGGCCCGGTGCCCACCGACGGCCTGGGCGCGATCTTCCCGCCCATGGTCTACCAGCAGATCGCCTTTCAAGCCTGTGGCTACGAACGCGATAACCCCATTATCCAAAGGGCGGAGCGCGACCTTGACGCTTTCTTCATCGAACAGGACGGGATGATCCGGATCCAACCCTGCTTCAGTCCGGTCTGGGATACGGGAATTGCGCTGTACGCCTTGACCGATTGCGGAATGACGATCGAACACGACGCGGTTCGTAAGGCGGCGCGATGGCTGCACAAGAAGGAGTGCACCTTCAATGGGGATTGGAGTGAACATCTGTCGGGCCAGATCGAGCCGGCGGGTTGGTTCTTCGAGTACAACAACGGGTGGTATCCCGATTGCGACGACACGGTCATGGTCGCCATGGCCCTGCAGCGCGTGGGGGGGATGGAGAACATCGAGGCGGCCCAGCGGGGTGTGCAATGGGTCCTGTCATTGCAGAACGATGATGGAGGCTGGGCCGCGTTCGACAAGACCAAGCATCGCCAGATACTCGAATACATTCCATTCGCCGATCACAACGCGATGCAAGACCCTTCGTGTCATGACATCACGGGGCGCGTGCTTGAATGTTTGAGTTGTCATGGAATGACGATGGGCGATCCAGCCGTAAGGCGAGCTGTCGAATTCATAGTGTCTCGCCAGGAACCCGAGGGGTGCTTCTTCGGACGCTGGGGCGTGAATTACATCTACGGCACATGGCAGGCGGTCATCGGACCCATCCGATGTGGCGTGCCCCGGGAGTCAGAATGGATCCAAATGGCCGGGGCGTGGATCAAGTCGATCCAGAACGCCGATGGCTCGTTCGGAGAATCGGCCCTCAGCTATGAGGATCCATCCCTCAAGGGGCAGGGGCCTGCCACGGCATCACAAACCTCGTGGGCGGCGATGATCCTTCAGGAGATTTATGGCCCCGACGATCCTGATCTGGCCTCCGCGATTGATTGGCTGGCCCGGACGCAACTCGATGAGAAGTCAGCCGGTAACACAGAGGACAATCCCGATGAAGACCCCCCTGGGTCATGGGTCGAGACGGAATTTACCGGAACGGGTTTCCCCAAGGTGTTTTATTTGCGGTATCACCTCTATCGACTGTATTTTCCGGTCATGGCGCTGGGGCGGTATATTGGAGCGAAGCCAGAGCAAGGCCATGAGAAAGCGGAGATGCGGATCTCCAAAAGAAAGCACGTGAGTCCGCCAGTATCCTGAGGGTACAGGCTGACTTCGCTCGCGTGTTTGGATTGTACAAGGTGCCTGATTTGAACTCCTTCTTTCAGAAAGGGAAGAAAATGCCCAGAAACAACCACCCAATGGCGCGCCGACTAGGCTACACGATCGCCATCGCCTCGTTCTGCCTGACGTCGATGAATACGACGATTAGTGCCCAGACCACACAGGACGACAAGTTGCCTCAGGCCGAGGCCCTTCTCCAGAAAATGATCAAGGCCGCCGGGGGCGAGAAGGTAATTCGAAGTCACAATCACCAAACACTTACCGGCACGTTTTCCGTACCGGCCCAGGGTCTCATGGGTTCTCTCTCGATTTATTCGGCCGCGCCCAATCTTCAGACCCTGCATCTCGAGATCGAGAATATCGGTGAATTGCTCAATGGCTATGACGGCAAGACCGCTTGGAGCGTCCATCCGATGAATGGACCAGATGTTCTGGAAGGTGCTCAACGAGAAGGCGCCGTCATCCAGGCGGATTATTACGCAACGATAAACTACAAGAAGAACTACGATTCCATCGAGGTCGTGGGCAAGACCGAATTCGGTGGCAAGGATTGCTACGAATTGAAGCTGGTCACTCCGGAAGGTGTCGAGTCGTCTACTTTTATCGACGCCTCGTCGTATCTCGTGATCGGCAGCATCCGTACCGTTGAAACTCCCCAGGGCGAGTTGGAAGTCACCACCGTCTCCAGTGAATACAAGGAATTCGACGGCGAGATGATCGCCACGAAGTCCGAGCAGGACTTCGGCGGCTTCATGCAGCAGACCATCACTTTCGAAGAAGTCTCTTTCGAGGCGTTCGATCACGCAATCTTTGAATATCCCGAATCGATCAAGAAACTGGTCGAGAAGGAAGGGGCGGCTTCACAGCCTGATGATTAATTGAGAGACGACATCGATCGTCATGATCACTTAGCCGCGATGGAGCGGCTTTTTTATTTGTCCGATTCGGCCAGTAACGAGGCGATGTATTTGCCGATCGCCAACGAGGCGGTCGCCGCCGGGGATGGGGCGCTCAGGACATGCAGCATCGGACCGTCGCGGAGGATGTGAAAGTCGTCAAGCATGGTGCCGGACGGATCAACCGCCATGGCTCGAACCCCAGTTCGCCCAGGTCGGAAGTCATTGAGTTGCAATTCGGGGATCAAGCGTTGCATGAGGGCAAGCCTCAAGGCTGGATGCTTTGCGCGTCGAAGTTCATCCAGCGCGGTTCGCCAGTTCTTATGCCCCATCTTCCAGAAGCCTCGGAAACGCAGCATGTCCAGGACATCGCGGCTTGAAAATGATCCTCCTTCATACCCATGTCTGGCCCAACTCAGCAACGCACTGGGACCAGCCTCGATGGCGCCATCGATCATGCGGGTGAAATGCACACCCAGAAACGGGAACCGTGGATCGGGGACCGGGTAGATCAGGTTGTTGACCAGATGCATGGCCTCGGGAACGAGTTCGTCGTACTCGCCTCGGAACGGAATGATCCGAACGAGTGGTTTCGTTCCGCAGAGCCTTGCGACGCGATCGGCTTGCAGGCCGGCGCAGGTGATGAGCGTCGAGCAACGATACGTCTTACGATTCGTCTCGACGATGACCTGGTCATCAGCTCGATGGGCGGCACGCAATGGCGAACCGAGTCGCAATTTGCCACCTCGTTCATGGAAGAGTTTCGCATAGGCCTTGGCGACCTTCGCGAAATCGACGATCCCCGTCTCACGTATGAACAACCCGCCGACCCCTTCGACATGTGGCTCGCGTTCTCGAAGCTCTGTGCGTGATAATTGATTGATATCGCGCAGGCCATTTCGTTCGCCTCGATCCCGCAACGTCTTGAGTCGGTTCATTTCGTCGTCATTCGTCGCGACGACGATCTTGCCGCATTGTTCATGTTTGATCTCATGCTCGGCGCAGAATCGATACAGCGCTTCGCGTCCTTCGACACAGAGTCTGGCCTTGAGCGAACCAGGGGT
>JAPULD010000447.1 GCA_027295365.1 Planctomycetota bacterium | reverse complement strand
CATGACCGCCACGGAAGAAACCAAGTCACTCGATTTCATCCGCCAGATCGTCACCGACGACGTGAACAGTGGCAAGAATGACGGCGCTGTCGTCACGCGGTTCCCTCCCGAGCCCAATGGCTATCTCCATATCGGCCACGCCATGTCGCTCTGGCTGAACTTCGGGATTGGCCATGACTTCAAGGGCCACACCAACCTGCGATTCGACGACACGAACCCGATCAAGGAAGAGCAGGAGTACATCGACGCCATCAAGGACGATGTGCGCTGGCTTGGTTTCGAGTGGAAAGAACCGGAGCATTACGCCTCGGACAATTTTCAGCAGCTTTATGACTGGGCCATCAAGCTCATCCGGGATGGCAAGGCGTACATCGACGACCAGACCGCCGACGAGATCCGTGAAACGCGCGGCACCCTCACCGCCCCAGGAACCGAAAGCCCATTCCGGGGGAGGCCTGTCGAGGAAAACATCGACCTCTTCGAACGCATGAAGCAAGGCGAGTTTCCCGACGGGTCTCGGGTCCTGCGTGCAAAAATCGACATGACCTCGCCCAACATGAATCTGCGCGACCCTGTCATGTACCGCATCCTCCACGCCACCCACCATCGCACCGGCGATGCCTGGTGCGTCTATCCCACTTACGACTGGGCCCATGGCCAGACCGACTACATCGAAGGCATCACCCACTCCATCTGCACGCTGGAGTTCGAGATCCATCGACCCCTGTATGACTGGTACCTCGACCAGCTCGACATTGCTGCGGACCAGATCCGCCCCCGGCAGATCGAATTCGCCAGGCTCAACCTCAACTACACGATCATGAGCAAACGCAAGCTCCTGCAACTCGTGAAGGATGGTCATGTGGATGGATGGGACGACCCCCGGATGCCGACCATCTCGGGAATGAGGCGTAGGGGCTATCCCGCCGAGGCTCTGCGCAACTTGTGCGACAAGGCGGGGGTGGCCAAGCGAGAGCGGGTCAATGACATCGCCTTGCTCGAACATTCAGTGCGCGAAGTGCTCAACAAGACCTCTCCCCGCTTCATGGCGGTGCTCGATCCGCTGAAGGTGACGATCTCGAACTGGCCCGAAGGCGAGGTCGATCAGCTCGACGCGGTGAACAACCCCGAGGATGACTCCGCCGGCACGCGGCAGGTGCCTTTCACCAAGACCATCTACATCGAGCGGAGTGACTTCATGGAGGAGCCGCCCGGCAAGTTCAGGCGACTGGCCCCGGGCCGCGAAGTCCGCCTGCGCTGGGCCTACTTCATCACCTGCACCGACGTTCTCAAGGACGACCAGGGCGAAGTCGTCGAGGTGCTTTGCACCTACGATCCCGAGACGCGGGGTGGTGATGCCCCGGATGGACGAAAGGTCAAGGGGACGATCCACTGGGTCAGCGTCGATCATGCGCTGGAGGCCGAGCTTCGTCTGTATGACCGGCTCTTCCTCGTCGAGAATCCCGGCAAGCCCCCCCCGGATGCAGGGACCGATGATTTCCTCTCGAATCTCAATCCTGATTCGCTGACGACCGTCAAGGCAAAGCTGGAGCCAAGTCTTGGCGAGGCGAAACCTGGCGATCAGGTCCAGTTCGAACGCGTGGGCTACTTTTGTGTCGATACCAAGGACTCTGCCCCAGGCCAACTGGTCTTCAATCGAACGGTTCCGCTCCGCGACGCCTGGGCGAAGCTTCAGAAAAAAGGCTGAACAAGGAAGTGAACATGGAATCCACCCCCGGAACCCCCGGAACCCCCGGAACCCCCGGAACAACCGAAGCCTCTGAATCGATGAAGCAGGTTCGCCAGAGCGTCGGCGCGCTGGTCGATGGCCTGCTTGATTACGCGGGACTCTTCCCGCCCGCCAAGCTCGACATGGCCACCACGGTGAAGAACTACGCGGCGTACATCAACGACATCGACGCGTGGATGCTCAGCCGACTGATCGTCCCGACGGCACGACTCGACGAGTTCGAGGACGCCGCCAAGGGCTTGCTGCCCACGGAACTCGACGACGAGCCCTGGATCATCAGCGCCATCGTCAGCCCGGCGGGCGATCCCGGGCTTGCCTCGGACATCGAACGGATCGAGCGATTCAACAACACCCATGCCGACCCGGCCGAGGGTCTGGCGATGATCGACGTGATCGAGTTGAAAGGCGCCGATGCGAAGGTGATCGACGACTCGATCGACCTGATCCCCGATGAGCTGTTCCCGTTCTACGAGATCGATTGGCGTGAGGATCCCCGGGGCTGCATCGCGGCTCTCGTGGGCAATGACGCCGGAGCGAAGATTCGCACCGGGAGTCTCGAAGCCGACCAGATCCCGGGGGTTGACGATCTGGCGAGATTCATCGCCGCCTGCGCCGCGACGGATGTCCCCTTCAAGGCCACCGCGGGTCTGCATCAGCCCTTGCCTCATGCCCCCGATGCCGATGGGGGATCACACGGCTTCCTCAACGTCTTCATCGCGGCGGCCCTCGCCAACATCAAGCGTATCGATGAAGCGGAGATCAAGGCGGTGCTGCAGGAGAAAGAACTCAGCGCCTTCACCTTCCACGAACAGGAAAT
>JAPULD010000446.1 GCA_027295365.1 Planctomycetota bacterium | reverse complement strand
ATTGATGAAACCGGCGCGGGCCTGGATCATGCACGTCGGTCCCGGGGACTCAGTGCACGGGGATGCGGTCTTCTGGCCCCGTCGTCGAGGCGAGGCGCGCTTTGAACAGCTGAGGGTCTGGACCACTTTTCCCTTTGGGTTCTTTCGACGCACGATCAAGTTCAGCCAGGCGCAGCACACGCTGATCTTTCCACGGCTGTACGAATTACGCCGGAACGTTCTGAGTGCGATCACCCCGGTGGGACTGCTGGGGACAAGGGTCAGCCAACATGCCGGGGCGGGTGATGATTATTACGGCTTGCGCGAATATCGCCCCGGTGACAGTCTGCGCCACATTGCCTGGAAAAGGTCGGCCCAACTCGGACAAATCGTGTGCGTGGAACGCACCAGTCCGAGTCCACCCAAGATTCGCGTTGTTCTGGACCTGCGTACGCCGACGGCGCAGTTGAAGGTTTCAAAAGAGGATCGGGTCACGAATCGACAACTCGAGGAACAGGCGATCAGCTTGGCCGCTTCATTGGTTCATGCCGCCCACGAGGCGGGGTATGAAATCGGTCTCTCGATCCCCGGGACGGGAATGCCGCCGATCGCAATTCGTCGCAATCAATGGCATGTGAACAAGATCATGGCGGCCCTGGCGTCGATCGACCTTGATGAAGAGCGTCTCTCCAATCAGCCGACGAGTCTGCTTGACGCCGAGCGAGCCGGACTGGTGGTGATTCATCCGGATCGGGTCAACCCGCTGACGAGCCGTGAAGACGTGTTGTACTTGACGGGGCATCACCTGAAGAAACTGGCCATCGGGGCGCTGGGGTGGGAAACAGTCACCTATGCGTCGTTGCCGGCGTTTGAATCCAATCCCATGCCCAAATCCGAAGGCACTGCGGCATGAAGCTTCTTCGCAGCTATCCATTCCTGGCATTTCTCCTGGTGCTGCTCAGCATCCTCGGATTCTGCCTCACGCAACAGAGTCTTGTGCTGTTGATCGTGGCCGGGACCTTGGCGGTGGTGAGTTGGTTCGTGACCGAGGGGCCGCGAGGACGCACGATTCCAGTGTGGCTGTCTCATCTGTTGGTGCTGGTCGTCTCCAGCATCGTGATCATCGACTGGTATCAGAACAAGTCGGATTGGACCGGGGTGCTGGGGCGATATGCGGTGTGGTTGTCGTTGATCAAGCTATATGAACACAAGTCGCCCCGGGACTATGGTCAGCTTCTTGCTTTCACGTTACTGCTGATGGTGACGAGTGCCCTTCAATCCGCGGATCTGCTCTTCACGGTTGTATTGCTGATGTATTCAGTGCTTGGCTTGTACGTCATGCTTCTGCACCAATTGCATGGCGCGTACGAAAGCGAGAAAATACAGCGGGCAACGCTGGAACCGCGCGGCTACCGCCTGGCCCCGATGTTCAAGCCGGTGATCGGGCCGCGCGTGGGCGTGCAGTTCAAGATCACCGCCTTCATGGTGGGGTTGGTCGGCTTCGCGTTGAGCGTCGTATTGTTTCTCGCCGTGCCGCGGGGCCGGGGCGAGGAAGCGATTCCCGGCTTGAACTTGTCGATCCAACGTCGAACCGCCTTTCTCGATCGAGTTGACCTTGGTCGAGGCTCGCGAATCACCCCGTCGCGGCGTCCCGTGATGCGAGTGCAGATCCTGGACGAGGAGGGACGCCTTCAGCGCGATGGACCTTTTTACATTCGGGGTGGTGTCCTGGAGATCTATCTCGGCAATGGTCAATGGCGTCCCGGGACGCATGAGACAGTCTCGATTCAGACCATCCCCAACGAGTTGACGCCCTTGGCGGAGGATCTCGTCGTCGATGAATCCCCTCGCATGATCCAACGATTCAAACTCGACTTGCCGTTGGATGTGCTGCCTTCCCTCTCCACGGCGTTCGCAATTAAGACGACGAGGGCAATCACGCTCGTTTACGACCCGATTGCGCAGATTGTTTCTAAACCCGCGCGCTCCTCGCGTCTGCAAGCGTACGAAATTCAATCCGTCGAGCGTCCCGATCTTGAAACGTTGAAACGTCTGGCCCACGGGCAAACCATCGTGCGACCCACGCAACGATATCGGGACGATGACGTGCAGGCCCTGGCCAGGCAACTGCTGCGCGACCAAGGCGTGGAGACACGACGACCTTCGGATATCCGGGAAGTCTGGGCCTGGGGGAGGAGGGCGGCCCAGGTCTTTCACTCGTACTTGACGAATGGCAACTTCGCCTACTCCCTCGACCTTCGGAACGTCTCGGTTCCGAAAGAAGGCCAGGACGCCATCGAGCAGTTCCTGTTCGAGACGAAACTCGGGCATTGCGAATACTTCGCCTCCGCAATGACGGCCATGTGTCAGTCCCTGGGCATTCAGGCCCGTCTCGTGACCGGATACGTCGCGTGGGAATATGATCAGGCAACCGAGGAATTCGTGATCTCCGAAAACAACGCCCACGCCTGGATGGAGGTGAGGGTGAGCGCGGATCAATGGGAGTCGTTCGATCCAACCCCGCCCGAGGCCCTCAGCGTCTTCCACGATCTCTCGCCAACATTTCCTGATCGCATGCAACGGATGATGAGCCGTTTCGAAAACGGTATCGGCAGTCGATTCCTCGATTTCAACGAACAGGATCAGGAGGATCTCGCGAGGGTCCTTGATATGGGGTGGTCGGAACGACTGCAGGCAATGTGGGAAGCGGCCCGAAATTGGGCCCGTCGCGTCAATGCATCCTTCCAACTCGGATGGGCGGGTTATATGTGGATGGGCATCGTCGCCTTCGCACTCGTCATTGCGGTCATCGCGCTCATCAAACTCATGCGCCGTTCCGTGTTGCTCCGCAACACGATCAAATTGCACGACCTCAACGGTGCGGAATACCAGAGGATGCTTCGCCAACTCGGATTCTACATCGACATGCTGTACGTGCTTCGCAAGGGGGGGGTGGAGAAACCGTCCTGGCAACCGCCGGGGCAGTACGCCGAGGCTTTGGCGGATGCGAAACCCGAGGTCGCCACACTCGTTCGCTCCATCACCGACGTGTTCTATCTGGCCCGCTATGGTGGGCAATCGCTCGCTCGCGAGGAAGTACGTGACGTGAAGCAACAAGTGACTCAACTTGCCTCAATTCTGGGGGTCAAGCTGTGAGCGATGTGGCATCGTCCTGGTTGGCCGATCAGGAACCATTCGACGAGGAGACGAGTCAGGCCCAGATCGAGGGGTTGCTCGCCATGTTGGGTTCTGAACCCCGTCGCGTGCTTGATCTCGGTTGTGGATTGGGTCGAATCTTGTTGCCTCTGGTCGAAGCTGGGCACGAAGTGGTGGGCCTTGATCGAGAACCAGTCTTTCTCGATCAATGTCGAGAGACGCTTCAGTCTCGATCGCTTGAGGCGACCCTGAAGGAAGGGAACTTCTTTGAGACCTGGCCTGAAGCGTTGGGTCTCTTCGATTCAGTGCTCTGTCTGGGCAACACGTTTCTCATGCTCTGGGATGTCGACGATGCGGTGATGTTCATGCAAGCCGTCCGAACGCACCTGAACCCGGGTGGAGCCCTGGTGCTTGATGATCTGCCTCATGAATATTGGACGGAATTGACCGAAGGCAACTGGTTGAGCGGGATCAGCGAGGACGAGAGCTCTCAGATGGTGTGGTCGTCGCACGATGCGGTCTTTGCCATCCGCCATGGGGATGAGGTCGATGCGGCGGATTGGTCGATCGGAGCGTCCGATACGCCGATGCGGCTTTGGACGTCCGGAGCATTGCGTCTGGTGGCTCGAGTGGCTGGTTTATCGGGGCCACACTGTCAAGCCGAGTCGAGATTGCTGGTCATGCCGTTTGCGGCGTCCTCGTTGACAGGCTGACCCCCGAGCCACATGAAGTGATCACGCTGGAGGGCCGATAGCACGTGAGTCCGGATGAACCAGTATGCACTCAAATGGGAGTCACGAACGTGCCGGCCAATCGATCGAGAACTACACGATGGCGTCGCTGCCTGGAGCAGGTCCATCAACGAAACGGATCACTTGAGATCGCGATCTCTCGCGATTATGACGAGGGCAGCGAAGGTCAGCACCTGATCTGGCGCGTGCGGCTTCTGGATCTCTCTGAATCAGAGGTGGTCGTTGAACAGCCCATGACGCTCGGCCAGCTCATCAAGATTCGCCAAGGGATCGAGTTGGTCGCGATCATCACCATCGGGCAGAACCGCTGGATGTTCACCACGACCAATCTGGGAGACGTTGACTATCAGCTCAATGCCAACAAGAAAGTTCCGGCCATGCGGATGGTGCTGCCCGAAAAGGTGGAACGCTGTCAGCGCCGAAATTATTATCGCGTCGAGACCGCGGCGTTGCGTCTGCCCGAAGTGGAGATGTGGCCCTTGCTCGATCCCAAGTCGGTCGTGATCGCAGAACGGGCGAACGAACTGTGCATCCTGGAAAACTCAAATTCGGGGATGGCTGTCGATGAGGCTCTCAAGCCTCAACTAGATGAAGTCATGCCAGAAGTGGGACCCCGATTCAACGCTTCGCTGGTGAACATCGGAGGTGGGGGCGTTGGCCTGAACATCGACCCCGAGGATGGATACAACCTCTCGCGTCACAAGCTTTTCTGGATCCGGATCACGTTGTCGCCCGAATTGGAACACCCGATCTGTCTGACCGGCAAGGTCGTTCATACGCACATGGAATCCAATCTGAGCACCTATGCGGGGGTCAGCTTCGATTTCTCGTTCAATCCCGATCATCAGCGGTTCGTTTCGGATCAGATCTGCAAGTACATCGCCGTCCAGCAACGAAATCAATTGAGGCGTGAATCGGAACGGGAAGACGAACGCATCTCAGCGTGATGGCTCAGGATGCGAGTGGGGATTCGAGGGAGTTTCGAATGCCTCGAATAGTTTCGAGCAGCACCTCGATCTTGTCCAGTGATTCCCGGTACTCAGCCCCGGCCTGTGACTCAGCCACGATGCCCCCTCCGGCTCCATAGTCCAGCACACCTGAAAAAGCGTTCGTGATGGGGTCACGTGTGCCCGTCAATCCGATCGTTCGGATGGAGACGCTCAACTCGACGTTTCCCGAGTCGCAAAAGAAGCCGACCGAGCCGCAATAGGGTCCTCGTCGGACCGATTCCAATTCGTCGATGAGTTGCATGGCCCTGATCTTGGGAGCTCCGGTCACCGAGCCGGCGGGGAACGTCGCTTTCAACAGGTCGCCGATGCTGACATCCTCTCGCAGGACGCCCTGGATCTCGCCCACGCCATGATGAATCGTCGGATGCGTCTCGATCATTCGGGGTGTGGTGACCTTCACGGTGCCGTACTCACAGACGCGGCCCAGATCGTTTCGCATCAGATCGATAATCATGTTGAGTTCAGCCTGATCCTTGACCGATTCGAGTAATTCCTTCGCCCCCTGCTCCAGCGACCTCGTTCCCTTGATTGGTCTCGTGGTGGTCAAACGTGAAGCTTGATCGACGTGCAAAAATAACTCGGGGCTCAAAGAGACGATCCGTCGGGCGGTCTTCCCTTGCGGGTCATCGAATTCGAGGTACCCCCCATACCATGCCCGGCTGGCAATCATCGCGTTTCGCCAGAGTTCACGCGGTTCGCCTTGAAACGAGGCGCTGAACCGTTGCGTGATGTTGGCCTGGAACAGGTCGCCACGGGCGATGTGATCCACGGTTCGCTCGATCAATTTCATATGACCTTGCCGGTCGATCGAACTCTTCAGATCACCGATATCAAGATGGGTTGTTTCATCGTGAGTCCCGGTTCTTACCCGAGACATCAAGGCCTCCAACTCTGGAATGGTGCCGATCTCGAACCACGTGTGCTCTACGTGATCATAAATCAAGGCATCGGGGCACCAGGCCAGTTCGAGAAAAGGCCAATGCCGATCGTCCTCAGGGCCGGCGGAATGTTGGGCGACCGGTTCGATGTACCGACCCAGGTCGTAAGAAAGATAGCCTATCCAGCCCCCTGAAAAAGGGATGGAATGTTGCATCCCAGCGTTCGGATCGAGTCTGGTGGCCTCGAGCAAACGGTCCAGATCTACCAAGGGATCATGCGTCAAGTCCACGTTCAGAAGCAGATCATCGGCGCCATTCAACGTGGAGAGGCCATCCGACCGAAAGACAACTCGTGGGCTCGCCAGGATCGAGAATCGGGCCCAGCGTGGATGAACGCGTCCCGAATGCAGCATCTGAAGGGGCCGATCGATAGGCCACGCCAGGGCGACCTGCATCGGATCCGCATCCCAGGCGAGTTTTCGGAGTCGTGGCATTTCACGCATCGAGGTCAATGGTATCCGGGTCGGAGATTTGAACCCAATCCACATTCGAATCGATCTGGTGGCTTCACCCGCTACTTTTGACTGCTACACTGCCGTCCCACACCTTTTTTTAAAGAGAAATTCCCATGACCACGATGGTGTCAACCATGCCTCAGTCCACGAAAAAAACCAAACGTTCCCAGGCCAAAGCGGCCAAGATGATCTATTACTTTGGTCGCACCAAGACTGAAGGCGATAGCACTCGCAAGACTTTGCTGGGAGGCAAGGGAGCCAACCTGGCCGAGATGTGCTCGATCGGCTTGCCTGTTCCGGCCGGGTTCACCATCACCACCGAAGTCTGTGCTACGTATTACGATGATGGCGGCACCATGCCCGCCAAGCTCATGGATCGCGTGCTTGAGAACATCAAGACGCTGGAAAATGAGACCGGCAAGTCCTTTGGTTCCACAACAAACCCGCTGTTAGTTTCGGTTCGCTCTGGTGCCGAGGTTTCCATGCCGGGCATGATGGACACGATTCTCAACCTGGGCTTGACCGACCAAGCCGTCGAAGGTCTGGCCAGCGTCACCGACAACGAGCGATTCGCCTGGGACGCCTACCGACGTCTCATCAACATGTTCGGCGACGTCGTCATGGGGATCGATCACGAACATTTCGAGGACGCCTTCAACGCGATCAAGAAAAAGTACAAGGTAAAGCTCGACAACGATGTGCCGACTGAAGGCATGCGGGAGTTGTGCGAGGCCTACAAGAAGGTCTACAAGAAGCACGTCAAGAAAGCCTTCCCCCAGGATCCGCTGCAGCAATTGGAGCTGTCCATCGAAGCGGTCTTCAAGTCTTGGAATGCAGCGAAGGCGATTACCTATCGCAGGATCAGTGAGATCGTCGGACTTCGGGGCACCGCCGTCAATGTTCAGGCCATGGTCTATGGCAACATGGGCGACGATTGCGGCACGGGGGTCGCTTTCACCCGCGATCCTTCCACGGGTCAGAACACGTTCTATGGCGAGTTCCTCATCAACGCCCAGGGCGAAGACGTCGTCGCGGGCATCCGCACGCCCAAACCCGTCAGTCAGATGCCCAAGTGGAACAAGAAGGTCTATCAGCAACTGCTCAAAATCA
>JAPULD010000445.1 GCA_027295365.1 Planctomycetota bacterium | reverse complement strand
CTTGGATTGAACCTCTAACTTTCTTTCCGTGTAACAGCTCACCCGTACACCAGGTGGGTGTTTTTATTTTCTCCCTAGCCAGTTCCAATGAGGAACCTATTTGCGCAGCCCCAACGCTAGCTCTCAGCCACGTCAGCCAGATCGGCATTCTCTTCTCGCCCAAGTCGCTCGCTCCGAAAATCGAAAAGCTCAACCCGATCAAGGGGTTCCAGCGCATCTATGGCGTGGCGGGACTCGTCAAGGTCAGCCTCGATTTCGGAAAAGTCGTGATCGTGGTGATCGTGGTCTCTCTCTCTTTCACCCAATACCACGAACAAATCATCGTCTTGCCCTACCTGGAACCTCTCGCGGGATTTGCCCTCGTCGGAAAAATGATGTTCGACGTCGCGCTGAAGGTATTGGCAGTGTTGCTGAGCTTGGGAGTGCTCGACCTCTTGTTCCAACGGTGGAAACATCGCAAGGACATGAAGATGACCAAGCAGCAGGTCAAGGACGAGATGAAGCAGACCGAGGGCGATCCGGACGTGAAGCGGCGACGCATGCGCATACAACAGCAGATCGCGATGCAGCGAATCTCCACGGCCGTGCCGAAGGCCGACGTGATCGTCACCAACCCCGAGCATATTTCCATCGCGATCCAGTACGACCATGGCGAGATGCATGCGCCGAAGGTCGTCGCCAAGGGGGCCGATCATCTCGCCTTGCGGATCAGGCAGATCGCGATACAGCACAAGATTCCGATCGTGGAGCGCAAGCCGCTGGCCCGGGCGATGTATCGCAACGTCAAGGTGGGCCAGGAAGTGCCGCCTGAGTACTACAAGGCCGTCGCCGAGATTCTCGCGTATGTCTATCGCCTGAGCGGGAGAATGGCGGGATGAATCGACGTGATGCGACAATCCTGAAGACTAGAGGGGGGCGAGGTTGATGGCCAAGACCAACGCCAACGTCCCCTTGCCCTTCGTCTTTGTCGCGAAGCACCTGCACTTGCTGGTGCCTCTGACGTTCCTGTCGTTGATCATGGTGCTGGTGGTGCCCTTGCCCACCCCGGTGATGGACGTGCTGTTGTCGGTGAACATCTCCCTGGCCGCGATCATCCTGCTCACGACCATCTACATGAAGAGTCCGCTGGAATTCAGCGCGTTCCCGGCACTCTTGCTGTCCACCACGCTCTTCAGACTGGTCCTCAACGTCGCCACCACGCGATTGATCCTGTCCGCGGATGCCACGACGCCCGCCGAGGCGACCGCGGTGGCGGGGCATGTCATCGAGGCCTTCGCGGGATTCGTCGCCGGCGACTCGGTCATCGTGGGCGTGATCATCTTCATCATCCTGGTGGTGGTGCAGTTCGTCGTCATCACCAAGGGTGCGACGCGGATGAGTGAAGTCGCGGCTCGCTTCACCCTCGATGCGATGCCGGGCAAGCAGATGGCCATCGATGCGGACCTCTCCGCCGGGCTCATCGACGAGACCACGGCTCGAGTCCGCCGTGAAGCGATCACCAGCGAGGCTGATTTCTACGGGGCGATGGACGGTGCCTCCAAATTCGTCCGGGGCGATGCCATCGCAGGCATCATCATCACCATCGTCAACATCGTGGGCGGGTTCGCCACCGGCATCTTCGTCAAGGGCTGGACGATGGGCGAGTCGCTGGAAGTGTTCACACGTCTGACGATCGGCGATGGTCTTGTCAGCCAGGTCCCCTCGTTCATCATCGCCATCGCGGCAGGCCTCATCGTGGCCCGAACCAACGACAAGACGACGATCGGCGAGGAAATCCCCAGACAACTCTCCTCGCAACCTGTCGCCCTCTATCTCATCTCCGGATTCCTCTGCGTGCTCGCGTTCACGCCTTTGCCTTCCATTCCCCTGTTCGGATCGGCCTTCATCGTGGGGGCGGTCGCCTGGTCCATGAGAAAGGTCAAACAGAACGAGAAGGCGAACGTCGAGGCCGAGGCTCGAGCCGAAGCCGCCCAGAAGCCTCGAAGCGAACAGCCGGTGGAAGACCTGCTGAGCGTGGACACCATGGAGATCGAGATCGGCTATGGACTCATCGCCATGGTGGATACATCCCGAGGTGGGGATCTGCTCGATCGCATCGCGATGATTCGAAGGCAAGTGGCCGTGGAGTTGGGCATCGTAGTGCCGCCCATCCGGATCCGCGACAACATGCAGCTCGAGGCGAACATGTATCGCATCAAGCTTCGCAACGCCATCATTGGCGAAGGCGTCGTGTATCCCGACCTGCTCATGGCCATGGACTCAGGGCTCGCCACGGAAAAGGTCGATGGCATCGCGGGTCGTGAGCCGGCGTTCGATCTGGAGGCGATCTGGATCGACAAGGAACTCAAGCAGAAGGCGGAGACGAGCAATTACACCGTGGTCGATGCCACCAGCGTCCTCGCCACGCACCTGACCGAGTTGATCAAGCGGCATGCTGACGAACTGCTCTCGCGAGAAGAAGTCAACCACCTGTTGGAACAGCTCCGCAAGACGTCGCCCAAGCTCGTGGAAGAAGCCATCCCGGGCATGATCAAGGTCAACGAACTGCAGAAAGTACTTCAGCATCTTCTCCGTGAACGAATCCCGGTGCGGGATCTGGAAACGATCGTGGAAACACTCAGCGATTGGGCCACGCATACAAAAGACATCGATGTTTTGATCGAATATGTCAGAAATTCTCTAAGACGAACGATATCAAGTATTTACGCGGAATCGGACGAATTGGGGAAATCGCGACTGCATTGCGTGACCCTCGACCCGGTCGTCGAAGATGTCATCAATGGTTTCATCGAGCGAGGGCCATCCGGGACGAGCATGTCGATCCCTCCTCATGTGGCAAATCGCATCGCAAGGGCGGTGACGAAAACCGCGGAATCCTTAGTGGGACAGGGGCATCAGCTCATCGTGCTCACCTCGCCCAGCGTTCGCGCCCAGGTACATCAGATCCTCGAAAATCACGTGCCCAATACCGTGGTTTTGTCGTACAACGAAATTGTCCGTGATCTCGAAGTCGAATCACATGGTCTTGTCCAACTCGAGCAAGAAGAAAATGTCCCCGTTCATGGGGCGGTGAGGCAAACATTGCCGACTCCTGCTATATAAGGAGTCTCTTCACACTGCCATGGAGGGCAACTTGTGGAATTGAAGACCTTTCGAGCGTATTCAATGGCCGAAGCTCTTGCTGCGGTGAAGCAGCAGATCGGCCACGATGCAGTCATTCTCAACACCCGCACCTTCAAGCGAGGGGGGGTCTTGGGAATTGGATGCAAAGTCATCATTGAAGTGACCGCCACCCCCGCTCCGAGCGGTTCGGATGCGTCATTGTCTTCTTCTTCGAACAAGAAGAGCGATGTGCGAAGGCCGGCGGCGCAACGCGCCTACGCCGCCCAGCAGAAAATCCAGACCAATGGCAAGGGCATCAAGGATCAGCGCGAGCGAACAAAACAGCTCGCTCTCGCCATGGCCCAGATGCGGCACAGAGATAAAGGCTTCGAGGCGACAGATGAGGAAGCCATTGATTTGGTTCTGCCAAAGCCTGCTGCGGCACCAGTCCCGGAACCCGAAGTTCTTGCCCCTCCAGCCTTGGCCCCACAATCTTTGACCCCTCAGCCGATCGCCCCGCCTCGGTCCGAGCCATTGGTGGAAATCAAACCCGAATCAATCAACGCCTTGGGCAAACCTCAGCGTTTCATTCTTCAATCCACGGATCAAAATGAATCGAATCAAGGCGATTCGCCCAATTCCGGGTCGCAAGCCGCGGCTCTGGATGCGGCCATCGGCAAACCGACGGGCGGATCAGAGAACATCGCGATCATGCAGTCGGAGCTGGGGGCGATCAAGGATCTCGTGGGCCAGGTCTTGCAGCGGCAGGTCACCACCTCGAGCGGGCGTTTTCAGCCTTCCATGCCTCAGCAGCTCTTTGATATGTATCTCAAACTTCTGGGGCAGGAGTTGTCCGAGGATCTGGCGGACTCGATCATCAATCAGGTGCGAGATGAATTGACCAGCGAGCAGATGAAAGACGATAAATCGGTCCGCGTGGCCGTCATGCGTCATCTGGCGGAACTGATTCCCACCACCAATGAGACGATGGTGCCCCGCAAACAGGATGGCCGTCCCCTCACGATTGCGCTGATCGGCCCTACGGGCGTCGGGAAGACCACGACGCTGGCGAAGATCGCCGCGACGTTCAAGTTGCATCAGAAGAAGCACGTGGGACTGATCACCGCGGATACATATCGAATCGCCGCGGTCGATCAACTGCGCACGTACGCGAACATCATCGGCTTGCCCCTCAAGGTCGTGCTCACGCCGGCGGAGATGGAACAGGCGGTTCATGCACTGCGCGACTGCGATGTGATCCTCATCGACACCGCGGGGCGCAGCCAGAACGACAAGGGGCGACTGGATGAGCTGAAACAATTTATCCACATGGCGGACCCCCATGAAGTGCACTTGGTGCTCTCAAGCACCACCAGCGAAAAGGTCATGCTCCATGAGGCCGAGGCGTTTTCCGTCGTGGGCGTGGACAAGGTTGTGCTCACCAAGCTTGATGAAGCCGTGAGTTTCGGCGTCCTCGTCAACGTGTTGAGTCAGGTCGGCAAGTCGTTGAGCTTCGTCACCACGGGACAGGAAGTGCCCGATCACATCGAAGCGGGTGAGTCGGATCGCCTCGCGAGCCTCGTGATTGAAGGAAAGTTGGCTTCGTGATGGATCAGGCGTCACAACTTCGAGGACTCGTCAAGGAGATGAGCGGTGGGGCCCCGCCCATGACGGTGCCCCAGAGCGTGCCGACGGGTATCGTCAGCTATAGCCCGCTCGCCGATCAGGCCGTTCCGATGAAGCCCCGGTCTCCAGTGAACCCCAGGAACCCCCGGAATCTCCGGAGCCCCCTGGACCCCCGGAATCCCCGGGTCGTTCCACCCAAGCCGATTCGCCTGGCGAAGGCGATTGCCGTCTGCTCGGGGAAAGGCGGGGTCGGCAAGAGCAATCTCGCGGTGAACCTCGCGGTCCTGCTCAGCCGCATGGGCAAGAAGGTCTGTTTGCTCGATGCGGATCTCGGTTTGGCCAACATTGATGTCCTGTGCAACATCACCCCCAAACGCACGCTTGAACATGTTGTGGACGGGAAGTGTGAATTGCCCGATGTCGCGCTGCTGGCCCCGGGAGGTTTTCGTCTGATCCCGGGTGGATCTGGCGTGGCCCGGCTTGCCAACCTCGATCCGGGGCGAAGGCATACGTTGCTCAAGCAATTGTCAGTCATCGATCGCGTGGCCGACTTCATCATCATCGATACCGGGGCGGGGCTCAATCCCAACGTCCTCAGCTTCGCCGGGGCGGCCAACATCGTGCTCGTGACGACGACGCCCGAGCCGCCGGCGATCACCGATGCCTATGGCATGGTCAAGACGTTGTTGAGGCATCTGCCCGAGCTGAAACTTGAAATCGTGGTCAACATGGTGCAATCGGAGCAGGAAGGCAAGGAAGTCTTTGATCGCATTGCCCGGGTGTGTCGCACATTTTTGCGTCAGGCCCCGGAATGGGGCGGTGCGATTCGTCTTGATCCGCATGTCCCCGAGGCAGTGCGGATGCGTGTGCCCTTTGCGTTGTATTCCCCTGACTGCCCCGCGACCAAAGCCGTCGATCGTATTGCGCAACGCCTTGCCGGCGTGGAGACTCGCGCAAAAATTGCCGATGCCGGGTTCTTTTCTCGACTGGCGACAATGTTTGGCCTCAGCCGGGAAGCGACTTGAGAAGCGATTCGCTTCACGTAAAATTACCTTGAGTACGCATCACGAATGGAGTCGTGTCAGTGCCCCCCGACGTTGAATCACATGATGTAAACCATTTTACCACATGCATTTCGCGTGTTATCGCGGGGTGCTTTGGTCTTGCGGCGTTCGGGATTGCCCTGGTGACGGGGCTGGCCAGTGAAAATCCCGCGACGATCATTCTGACCCGCGCAATATTCGCCATGGTCGTGTGTTATCCGATCGGTTGGATCGTTGGTCTTTTGTGCCAACGCATCATCGACGATCACATCAAGGCGCACAAACAAGCCAATCCGGCGATTGATTCGCTTGAGGAATATCCCGTCGAAGTGAACCTGGAATCAAGTCAAGACTCGGATGATGAAGAAGAAATCCTTGTCGTTTGAAAAAAGATTTGTGCGGCATGTAATTTTGGTGTTATATTGTGAATTCCACACCGCCAAGGATGGCGTGCGGGCACAAATGGCCAGGAGCGCCTGAAGGTCAAGGAGTCGACCGATGCCAGATACGAAGACAAAGTCT
>JAPULD010000444.1 GCA_027295365.1 Planctomycetota bacterium | reverse complement strand
TAATCCAGGGATTCCTGAAGTTCGCCAACGGACTGCTGGATCCGATTACGCCGGTCCTTGGTCTCCTCGGCAAGTCTCTCAAGCCGAACCCTTTGATCCTCGGGCAGCTCCTTGATGCGATTCAGCAACTCGCTGAACTTCTCTTGAAACGTATTCTCGTTCATATCTGCACGTACTCCTGGGCCATCATGGGCCGCTCATTCATGTATGAAGTTGTCATGCAGACATGAACAAGCCCCGCGCCGGGAAGCGTGCCAGAACGCCTTGCAGCGTCAAATGACAAACCACATCGTCGGGATCGTGTTTTTTTCGGACCTTCCCCTCGTCGTCCCTGGATCATCGCGCCGGATGTTGCCTTGGGGCAACGCCAGGGCGTTGGTTTACCGCACCGCGACGAGTCGCTGCATCGTCTGTCGAACGCCCGCGGGAGCTTGATCGAGGTGCTTGCGGACCATTTCGGGAGACGAGGCTGCCTCCTTCAGAAGCTTGCGAAGATGGTGTTCTCGCTCCGTGGCCCAGCGGTCGAAGTACTGTTCCAATTCATGGCGACTGAAACGGCTCAACGGGTCCTCAAGTGCGCTCTGAGCCACCGCCCAGTCCATCAGTCCCCGACCGGAACGATCGAAGCGGTACAGATCGATGGTTGCGCTCAACCGACTCTCCAATGAACGGAATACATCCCGGGCGGCCAAAGGAATATTCAGCATCGCCTCATCGATCTTCTTCTTGGCAATCGGGGCCAGCCAGTCGGTCTGACTCATGCGATGAAGATCGGCAAAGGATTCCTCGGCATCGTCCAGTGGTGCCTTGCCATTGTCCCGGACGATCTCAAGTCCGGCCACCGCGGTGTTGAACGTCTTCAATCCCCCGTTGGGAAAGCGTGCATTCACGCGTTGCGTCATTTCGCCATCGACGGCCACATCTTGCACCTTGACGACGGTGCCGATCCCCCACTCGGGTCGCTTGGGTAATCGAACGGCATCTCCGAACTCGAATCGCAGGTTGGACATCGATTTCTCCTGGTCGATCGCCCCGTCTGAAACGGATTGTCGATCGCTGGTCGGCGCACCCATGATCGGCGCATCACAAAGCCACAATGACATTGCTGACTCCCGGTTCGGACCACACAGGACCGGGGTCGGTAAACCAATAGATCTCTGGGCGTCAGGGTCGGTCTCCGGAGCACGAACGACCGAACCGGACAAGGCCAGTATAGCGACTGACCTACTCGCGCCATGCATTAATTCAAAATTGAGGACAACTTGCCTCAAGGCCGACGATGAGCAAGACTCATCACATGAATGAATTGAAGGTTGCTTTTCTGGGTGACATCTTCGGGACCCCCGGTCGAAGGGTGGTCCAACAGCAACTGCCCAACCTGCGCGCCGACCATGAACCGGACGTGATCATCGCCAATGCCGAGAATGCGAAGTCGGGTCTCGGACTCTCGCCCAGCCTGTATCACAAAATCAGGGAATACGGCATTGACGCCATCACCCTGGGCGATCATGTCTTTCGCGATCAATCGATCGCGACGATCCTGGATCGCCCCGAGGAACCCATCGCCCGCCCCGCCAATCTCGCAAACAAGGCCCAGGGGAAGGTCTACACCCGCTTGGTCAATGTCGCGGGGACGGATCGAAGCTTGTTCATCATCACGGTGCTGGGCCGGATCTTTTTCTCCCAGCCTGCCGACGACCCCTTCGCCACCGTGGACGCGATTCTGGAAAAATTGCCCGAGCCCAATCCGCTGGTCATCGTCGAGGCTCACATGGAAGCCACCAGCGAGAAGGCCGCCCTCGCCCATTACCTCGATGGTCGCGTGGCCATGGTGCTGGGTACGCATACGCATGTTCCCACGGCTGACGCCCGGATCCTGCCCAAAGGGACTGGCTTCATCACCGATGTCGGCATGTGTGGCCCCTATCACTCCATCATCGGGCGTGATGTCGCTTCAGTGGTCAAAGGCATGACGACCGGGATGTTCGTCCCCTATGGCATGGGTGATGGTGACGAAGCGATGTGCGGGATCGTGGCCACGATCGACCTCCAGCGAGGCGCGACGAGCAAAATCATCCCAATTCGATACGAGGCCGATCGAAACGCGACGCCCTTCAACAATGCGTAAAATGTCAGTTTTCGCACGATGTGGATGGGATATTGCACGCGTGATTTGCCTATGTTGCCTGTGTTCTCAGGTCACTTTTCTGAGATTTGCGTCAATTCGAGAATTCTATGCTTGACGTATCCGGCAATTTCCATTGTCATAGTGTCAGAGAGAGACGGACAGTTCACGAGAAGAGAGAAGAAAAGGTCCCGTCAAAGAAGTCTGTGTGATCCCCCCCCGGTATTGGCATTTTGCCGCGCCGTGGTCATGCGTGTCATGTCCGACTTCAGCGGATCCAAACCTGAACCCTCACTTTTTTCATATCTGTTCGTTTGGTTTGAGAGAACCTGCCTTGTGCAGGATTGAGACGGCACGACGCCGGAGAGAAGAGAGTCGAGATGGGACGTACGTGCGGACCGATGGGCTCAACCCCGAGCCACATTGGAAAGAACGATATCGATATGACGACCCGACCACCTGGATCCCTGGATCCGAAGTTGTGTCGGCGGGCCGCCAAATCGGACTGCACTTTGCTGTTGGTCGGGCAAACCGGCGTCGGCAAGGGGCATCTGGCGCGTTGGCTTCATGCCCACAGCAACCGTGCGGACCGTCCCCTGGTGCCGGTCAACTGCGGCGCGATTCCGGAACATCTCATCGACAGCCAGTTGTTTGGTCACGTCAAGGGAGCCTTTACCGGCGCGACGAACAATCACCTGGGCATGATCCGGGCCGCCCAGGGCGGAACCCTTCTGCTCGATGAAGTGAGCGAATTGCCGCCATCGGCCCAGAACCGATTGTTGCGGCTCCTGCAGGAGCGTGAAGTTCAACCGGTCGGACATGTAACCCCCATCGTAGTTGACGTTCGGGTGATCGCCTCGACGAATGCCGACCTGACTGAACGGGTCGCCGAGAAGAAGTTCCGTGAAGATCTGCTGTTCCGCCTGGATGTCATCCAGCTTGAAGTGAAGCCGCTGATCGATCGACCCGGGGAATTGCCGGACTTGCTTGACCTGTTCAATCATGAGTTTGCCGCACTCTATAAACAGGAGCCGATCCGATTCCAGGATCGCGCCTATGAGCGACTTCTGCATTTTCAATGGCCGGGCAACGTAAGACAGTTGCGAACGCTCGTCGAAAGACTGCATGTCTTGTGTCCCGACGAAACGATCTCGGTTGAGCATCTGGAAGATTTCGGGCAGCTCAAGAAGCTACCCCGCCCCGAGGACGCACGACGCAAGCTCAAGGACATGAAGATCGAGGAAGTCATGCGCGTGATCGCCCGCTCGGGCGGCTCGATCGCACGAGCGGCGGAAGTGTGCGGCGTGCATCGCAGCACGGTGTACCGTTGGATCAGCCGAGGCTGAGCCTTGCCCCGGATCTTGGAAGATCTGCTCCGGAATTTCGCTTTTGGTACCCCAGAACCCATCAATCATCAGAAATTCAAGATATTTCGGCTTGTGAAACAGGTCTGTTTTCATGCGCCATGCTCATTGTCGCATGGGTGCGACAACAATGTCGCACTGGTCGGATCGCGACCTGAACACACTGACATCCAAGACTTTTCCGTATGCAAATTTGCGACCGGGCCTTGGGGCGGCGCTGCGAACGTTGCGATCAGGACTTCATCACCCCTTCCCACATAGTAAGAAATGCACTCTGCTCCGTCCCGAGACTGGCACGACGTTTGTATGGAAGTCATTCCGTATGAAGTTCGCCTTGGACAACCTGTCAGTGATCATCGGTGCATCGCCTCGTGTGGAGCGATTGCGAAGGAGATTGGTTCGTGGCGGGGTGCGGAACCTGGGACTCGCCACGAGTCTGCCCGGTCTGCGCCGCGAATTGATCGGCGGTGATCATGAGTTGGTCGTGAGTTGCTTGCTGCTTGACGAACCAACCCTGGACAATCATCGGGATGAACTCCGATGCCTGTTGGCCGATGCCGAGTCGTTTCACGCCACGTTCCGATGTATCGGTCTGGTGCCGGATGCGGGGCGAATGGATGAGGCCGTCGAACTCGGCTGTCATCTGTATGTCCGTGATCCAGGTGATGTCCTGGGTGCCCTTGATGCCCTGAATCGGCACCACTCAAAGCCCCCTCGATGTCAGGTCGCCCCTGGCATGACTCGCCATCTTTCCCGGTTCAGGACGAACGTGACCACCACCCGGATATCCGACCGGTTCGGGTGGCTTGATTCGGATCCGAAGGATCCCTGGTAGGTCGATTCCGTTGGGCCGCCCCGACAGGGCCGGTCGAGCATTCGAAGTGCCATGTGATTTGCGCTTCGACAATCTCTCTCTCTTCTCTCCGCGTCGTGCTTAACAGTACGACGTGGATTTCAGGAACCCCTGAGGTTCCACCATTCTCTCTCTCTTCTCTCCGCGTCGTGCTTAACGGTACGACGTGGATTTTTTAATGAGGTCTTGTTGGATTGGACATCCACAATGCAGCACGGCTCAGAGAGCCGTGGCACACACTGATGTAAATTGATTCAAGTTTTTAGACGACGCCTTGGTCGATCATCGCATCGGCCACCTTGGAGAAGCCCGCGATGTTGGCCCCGTTGACGTAGTTGCCGGGGGTGCCGTACGACTCGGCGGCCTGCGAGCAGGTCTCGTGAATCTGGCGCATGATCTGCTGAAGTCGTCGATCCACTTCCTCCCGGGGCCAATGGAACCGGGCGCTGTTCTGGGCCATTTCCAGGGCCGACACGGCCACGCCACCCGCGTTGGCGGCCTTGCCGGGGCCATACAGTATGTGATGTTCGAGGAACAGGTCCACCGCTTCCGACGAGGAAGGCATGTTCGCGCCTTCGGCGACGATCTTGATGCCGTTCTTGATCAGATGTTTGGCATCCTTGTCGTTGATTTCGTTCTGGGTCGCGCAGGGAAACGCGCAATCGGCCTGGATGTCCCACATGGGGTTGTAGCGCAATGTCGGGTCGGTCCCGGTGAAACTCGAACCCTTGAATGACTCGGTGTATTCCTCGATCCGTCCTCGGCGAACATTCTTGAGATCCATGATCCAATTGAGTTTTTGCCGATCAACGCCATCGGGATCATGGATGAAGCCGCTGGAATCCGAAAGCGTGACCACCTTGCCTCCCAACTCGATGATCTTCTCGGTGATGTACTGGGCGACGTTGCCCGCGCCGCTGACGAGACACGTCTTGCCCTCGAAGGTCTGGCCCTGGGTTTCGAGCATGGCCGCGGCGAAGTACGCCGTTCCGAAACCGGTCGCTTCGGGGCGGATATGACTGCCGCCCCAGTTGAAGCCCTTGCCGGTCAGGACACCCGTGAACTGGTTGGCGATGCGTTTGTATTGCCCGAAGAGATAGCCGATCTCGCGGCCCCCGACGCCGATGTCGCCGGCGGGGATATCGGTGTTGTGGCCGATGTGGCGAAACAACTCGCTCATGAAGCTCTTGCAGAATGTCATCACTTCCTGGTTGCTCTTGCCCTTGGGATCAAAATCGCTGCCCCCCTTGCCGCCCCCGATGGGGAGCGTGGTCAGGCTGTTCTTGAATATCTGCTCAAAGCCCAGAAACTTCAGGATGCTCAGGTTCACGCTGGGATGAAACCGAAGGCCTCCCTTGTAGGGGCCCAACGAACTGGAGAACTCGACGCGATACCCCTGGTTGACCTGGGTCTCGCCCTTGCCATCGACCCAGGGCACCCTGAACATGATCACCCGCTCCGGAACCACCATTCGTTCCAACACTTTCGCCCGTCGGTATTCGGGGCGTTTCTTCAAGACCACCGCCAGCGAATTGACGACTTCCTGAACGGCTTGAAGAAACTCCGGTTGATCGGGGTTCTTCGCCTGGAGTTCGGCCATGAAATCATCAACGAATCCCGTACTCGAATCTCGGTTCATCGTGTCAACACCCTTTGCCTGCGAGCCCGTGGAGCCGAACCACCCGTCACCGAGACGGAGGTCCGCACCTGGATCAGTCGCGAACAAGTACCATACCTGAGAATCCGGATCCGTACCGAAGGCTGATCTTCCCGATATTGCCCCATGGCCCCCAGGCCCCCCGGCCCATCAACCCCCATTCTTTCATGGAACGATTCCTACCATGACCGACCATCCGAGTGAACATGAGCACGTTTCGACCGCCGCGCGACCCTTGGCCGTCATCCGGGCCATGATCGACGCCGTTGACCACGACATCCTCCAACTCCTGTCCCGCCGGAACGGGCTCGTCGCCGAGGTGGCGGCCTACAAACGCGAGCATGGCGTGGGTATTCGCGATCTGAAGCGGGAAGAGGAACTGCTGGCCGATCGGCGAGATCGATCCGTGCCTCTGGGACTGAGCCCCGATGTCGTGGAGAGCATGTATCGGTTGATGCTCTGGGCCAGCCGCGATCGACAGGCGGCCCTGAGGGCTGAGGTTCCCCTGGACATCGAATCCAAGACCATCGCCATCATCGGTGGCCATGGCGGCATGGGCTCGCTCATGGCGTCACTGTTTGGCGACCTTGGACACGCGGTGATGATTGCCGACCTCGACACGCATCTTTCCCCCGAGGAGGCGGCCTCGGTCGCCGACGTAGTGATGCTCAGCGTGCCCATCGACGTGACCATGGAGATGATCGAGGCCATCGGCCCCTGCGTTCGCGAAGACGCCTTGCTCATGGACATCACGTCGATCAAGGTCGAGCCGGTCCAGGCGATGGTGAAACATTCCAAGGCCACGGTGATCGGGACCCACCCCCTGTTCGGCCCCTCGGTGCATTCGGTGCAAGGCCAGCGAATCGTGCTCACCCCCGGAAAATCAGTCAATGGCGATGACTGGTTGGCATGGCTCACCACGATGTTCAAGGCCCGGGGGTTGATCGTCCACGAGACGACGCCCGAAAAGCACGACCAGGCAATGAGCATCGTGCAGGTGCTGACCCACTTCTCCACGGAAGTGCTGGGCATGACACTGGCGAAACTGGGCGTGCCGATCGACGAGACGCTGCAGTTCACATCGCCCATCTACCTCATGGACCTGCTGATGACGGCACGGCACTTCGCCCAGTCCCCCGATCTCTACGCGTCGATCCAGATGTCCAACCCTGAGACGGCGCATGTGCTGGAGGCGTTCACGACCGCCGCGACCGAGGTGAGGGCGATGGCGGTGAACAAGGACCTCGATGCGTTCCGGGGGATGTTCAAGGAGGTGCACGATTACTTCGGCGATTTCACCGACGAGGCCCTGGCCCAGTCCAGCTACCTGATCGACCGGTTGGTCGAGCGGCAATGATCGAAATCGGAGGAACGTGTGACTTTCGGGTGCCACGGACAGCGGAGTGAAGCGCAGCGGAACGAAGTCGTCCGTGTCTTTCGCGATCGATTGCTCAACGCACGGACGACTCCACTTTGCTACGCTGTCCGTGGCACCCGAGTTTGAATCCGTCAACGCTTCCGAGCAACCCATGACACGATCATTGAAACAGATCTTTCGGAAATACGGGGATGCTCATAAGAAGGCATTTCGTCCTGGAAGCAGATATATGGAGGATTGCACCGACGAGCCCGTTCTGGGGTACATGGATGCAGATCCATCCGGATTCCGCAATCGACTGCTCTTGATCGCCCGCGAACGCTTGCGGGGAGATGGACTCATGTTGGATCGAGTGGCCATGCTTATATCCAAGGCAGGTTTCATGCTGCCATTGATCTTCCTGTTTGCCTTTCTTATGATTTATCAGGGCCAGTACAGTGCTTGGTTGAGCACGGGCGTTATCTTGTTGTCATTTTTTGCAATCGTCACTCTTCCGGCCATGTATCTCTTCACCAGAAGTCTCTGGATTCGATCACGCATCGTGCGCGATCTCCAGTGTTTTCGTTGTGGTTACAGTCTGCGTAACGCCAAGACGGACGACCAGGGATTCGGCCGTTGTCCCGAATGCGGCCGACGCTTCAACGAGGCGGAATATCGAAAGCCGCCCGAGGTCAATATTCTCGACATTGGATAAGTTGGGCGTCAAGGAGATCGCCCGTTCTCAGTGCATTTGATGTTTCCCGGGGACAATCCGCGCTGTTAATAGTATGCTTGAAGCGCTCAGCGTCAGGGGATCGCGCATTTCTCCACGGAAGTGCTGGACAAGACGTTGGCGAATCTGGGCGTGCCGATCGACGAGACGCTGGCCCAGTCCAGCTACCTGATCGACCGGCTGGTCGAGCGGCAATGATCCTAAAATGAATGGCATCGATAACGGGCGACGTGAACCACAATGCGAATGGTGTGACCGGCTCTACTTCGGCGCCGGGATATTGGTCCCGTATTTTTTGTTGATCTCCGCGTAGAGTTCGTCCACCACGTCCTGATAAGGCACACGACCGCCAGTAATATAATCGGAAAATCCGATCCGCTTGCTCGCGTCCGGCGGCAGTTTCTCGCTGACGGCCGGTTGCGGCCAGATGTCCTCGTCGATGACCGCCATACGCACCCTGATGTCGTCTTTCGTGACGTTGATCACCATATAGTCCATTGCCAGGGCGAGCGGGCCGTCGTACGTCGAACGCACGGCCGCCATCACGTTCGGCTGAGTATCGAAGTCGTTGAAGAAGTGATACCCCACCGCGAGACGCGGCCTGATGTCGCTCATCACCTTGCCGAACTGCGCGGGCGAAGTATGCACCTGCGTTCCCACGTTGAGAGCCGCTTCCGGGGTCCATTTCTGCTTCTTGACCAGGTCGCCTGGCGTGATGAAGCACTCGTGGATGGCGACGTCGGCCCCTTTCGTATATTCCATCCACCACTTGTTGGGAAACGTGTCGCTGCTGAACGCAAACTTGAGACCGTTCCATTCAAGTATGAAACTGACCGGTCCGTCCAACGCGTGTATCGCCGGAATGGTCCGGATCGTCACACCGTTCTCGCTGTAGATCACCTTGTTGACAGCCCTGTAATCGAATTCAGTGACTTCGAGTACCTGCCCTCGGATGTCTACGTTGCCTAGACGACTTCCGCTGTCCCAAGTGAACATCTTTACCATGTGTTCAAGTGCGTATTTTGTT
>JAPULD010000443.1 GCA_027295365.1 Planctomycetota bacterium | reverse complement strand
TTGGACTTCGTGGTAAACCACTTGCCAAGTCCGGGAATGCCCCTTCTTCGATACATGAATCCCTTGGCGTGATAGCTGTCGCCCAGGGCTCCTACCTCCACTAGCCGCCGAGCGGCTTGGGCCGCGGGGGCGAATCGACAGACAAAACCCATCTGCAGCAGCCGATTCGACTGGTTAATCGCCCCCAAGATCCGCTCGCATTCATCGACGCTCATGGCCATGGGCTTTTCAAGGAGCACATCTCGCCCCGCGGCCAGCGCGGCAATGGCCACATCCATATGCGCGTGGTTGGGCACCGCGACGACGATCGCATCCACATCATCCCGGGCCAAAAGATCCTTCACCGAAGCGAGCGCCACGGTGTTTTCACTTTTTGCCGCCAGAGCCTCGGCCTTGGCCAGATCCACATCGCAGATGGCCACCACCGTGGAACCGGCCCAATTGGCCGCCTGAGCGTGAACTTGCCCGATGTTGCCTGCCCCCACGATGCCAATCCTCGCCGCCATGCTGATCTCCTGAAAATTACTGGGACAACCTTACCGAAACGGGAATGTCGTTACAATCACGCCCCCGCCGCCTTGAGGCCTTGTTCCAGGCCCCCTCGGCTCCCCAGGAAGACTTCCGCCCCGACGCGGTTCTTCTCGTTCTCATTCATAGGCCGCGGATTCAACGTATCGCCAGACGGTGAACGCCAAGGATATTTTTCGTGTCGCGAGTGGACACCATAGTCATCGGAGGTGGAATCGTGGGCCTGTCCTGCGCCTATTTCCTCTCCCTCAGGGGGCAGAAGGTCCTGCTCATCGAGCGCGACACGTTCGACACGGGGGCCTCGGTCGGCAACGCGGGACTCGTCGCCTTCGGACATGCCCCCATGCCCCGACCCGGTGCGATCAGGCAATCCTTCAAGATGTTCCTTGATCCGCTGAACCCCCTGTACGTCAAACCCCGTCTGGACCTGTCGATGCTCCGTTGGTTCCTCGACTTCAAAAAGGCCTGCGATCCGGAACCGTTCGCACGCTCGATGAAGATTCTCAGCGAACTGGGATTCGAGGCCAAGCAATGCTTCGAGCAGATCGTCTCGAACGAGATGGTCAATGGTGAGTACCGCAAGACCGGCTGGATCGACCTGTGTCTCAGCGAGGAGCGTCTTGAGCAGGCATTCGAGGAGGCGGATCTCGTCAGTTCCCACGGTTACAAGGTTGACAAGCTCACCGGAGACGAGATTCGGGCCAATGACCCGTCGATTCTCGATGAGATCGTGGGCGGCACACATTACACCCAAAGCGTCATCCTCGATCCGGGTCGCTTCACCACGGAATTCGCGGCCTGCCTTCGCGATCGTGGCGTGAGAACCCGCACGCAGATCGACATCAAGAAGATCCTCACCAAGGATGGCAAGGTCGTGGGGGTTCGCACCGCGGGAGCCGAGACCCTCGAAGCGGATAATGTGGTCCTGGCCGCGGGTATCTGGTCCACCAAACTGGCGCAAACCGTCGGCCTGAACCTGCCCATGCAGGCCGGCAAGGGATACCACGTGAATCTCTCGGCCCCCAACCCCCTGCCCAGGTTTGGCTATGTCTGCGCCGAAGCCTTCGTCGCCGCCACGCCCATGAATGGCAACCTGCGTCTCGCCGGCACCATCGAATTCTCTGGCATCAACGACACTATGAACACGCGACGCCTGAACATGCTCCAGGCCGGGGCCCGCAAGTACTTCAAGGGCATCGGGACCTGCCAGTCGCTGTCCACCTGGAACGGGTTGCGTCCTTGCACTGCCGATGGGTTGCCCATCGTGGGCGAGTCCTCGCAGGTCCAAGGACTGTTCGTCGCCACCGGGCACGCCATGATGGGATTCACGCTGGGCCCGGTCACCGGCAAGCTCATCAGCGAATGCATCGTCGATGGCAAACCTTCAATGGACATTTCGGCGCTGTCGCCCGATCGCTATACTCCTTGAGGCAAACCGACTGAAGCAGATTGGGGAATACAATGGATCAGGAAGACCTTCGGTGGGAAATCAAGCGACTCGCAGAGCGTGTCGCGCGACTTGAAGCTCAGATCGAAGCCCAAAAGACTTCGGGGGAAGAGCATTCCGATACATCATCCAAGATCGAGACGAAGCCAGTTGAGCTATCCAAGCCACCCGTCGATGTTTCGGAAACCACACCCCCCGCCCATCTCACTTCGGATCTGATCAAGAAAAAACACAAGCTCCAATCGAACCTGGAAACGACCTCCACCGAAGGCGTCTCCGAACCCTTCATCGAAAAAACAACGATCCCGAAGATCACCGAGCCACCAGAATCCTCGACGACCATTATTCCTCCCCTTCAACCCCCCAAGGCACCGCCTCCGGTCATCACCTCGGTTGAAAAACCTGTACCGAAACATCCGGTCCAGCCTCCGATCAAGACCAAGGAGGATCGCAAAACTCCCATCGAGATGATCATCGGCGGTCAGTGGATGGCGTGGATTGGTGCGGCGGCGGTCTTCGCCGCGGCGTTGTTCGCCATCAGGATCGCCATCGACAACGGATGGTGGGGCATGCTCACGCCCCTCGCCAAGTTCCTGAGCATCGCCACGGGCGGTCTGTTGCTGACCATCGGAGGCGAAGTCGTCTATCGCAAGATCGGCCGCGTCGCCTCGATCGGATTGTTCAGTGCCGGACTGGGCGTCCTCTACCTCGATTGCTTTGCCACGTTTCGCTACTGGGACCTCTTCTCAAAGGAGTGGGCGTTCGTTCTGATGGGCCTCGTGGCGATTGGCGGTTTCGCCCTGACCTATCGCGCCAAGACGCTCACCATCGGCATCCTCACCATCGTGGGTGGTTTCCTCACTCCAGTGCTATTGCGAGGCCAGACGCAGCACGATGTCGAGATGCTCAGCTTTCTCACCATGCTCCTGGGTATCTCGCTCGGTCTGGCGGGCGTCCAACCCAAGACGTTCGGCCCTTTGCGCTTCGTGGCCCTGGGGTGGCTGTGCGTCGTCGGGCTCGGATGGCTCCTTGCCAATGGCCCGACCCACTGGGTCATGGGCATCATCTTCATGAGTATCTGGTGGACCATGGTGCTGGGCGAAGCGGTCTTCGCGGCCCTGCGCGAACATTCCATGCGGGGCAATATCGTCATGACCCTGCTCGCCACGATTGGTTTCGTCACCGGGGGATGCTGGGTGCTCAGCGCGGGGCCGACCGCCGGTACCGACTGGATCGGGATCTTCACCGCCATGATCGCGGTTCTGGCCTGTGTTGTGGCGATCCATTTCGGTCCCGGCATCGATGGTCTTCGCATTTTTCCTCGAAGAGCGATGGATAAGCTGGCCGTGGCGTTGTGGGTGCAGGCGGGCATCCTGATCGCCTCGGCGGTGGCGCTGCATTTCGACGATGCGGGCCGTGCGGTCGGCTGGCTGGTCGTGGGGCTTGGCGCGATCGAGACGGGTCGCCGGCTTCCCTCCAAGGGGCTCGACATCTTCGGCCTCGTGGTGGGAGCCCTCGCCCTGTTTGACGTGGCCTTCGTCTGCTGGTGGGTCGACCCGACGTTGAATAACGTGATCACGCAATGGGGGGATCTGGAAATCACCGGCTGGTCGATCCTGGCGATGGTCGCGATTCTCACGACCTCCATCGCGGCCCAACGCATCAACAATCATTGGCCGAACAATTGGAAAATCGCCCCCATCGTGCTGGCTTCGTTGGCCACGATCGGCTGGGTCGGGTGGTGGCTCGCCCAGGCGGTCGGCATTCTGGTGACCATCGGCTGGCTGCTCGGAATCGCCCTGCTTCTTGTCTTGCATCGGCGGGGCATGAGACAACGGTGTTTCGAACTCGCCCAGTTGCTCCTGCTGTACTCAGCGACGCGGTGGGCGACGGTGGATCTCGTGCGCCGGCGGTTCGAATCGGACTGGGATCCATTCCGGGACTTGCCCATCCTGAACAGTTCAACCGCCCTGGCCCTGGCCATCGCCTCCCTGGGCTGGTGGGTGCAACGTATTCTCAAACGGCGCGAACGTGATGAGTCGTTCCACCTCCAGCATGAAGCGTATTGGTTCCAGGTGGCCCGACAGCTTGCGGTCCTGTTCATCGTGGGCATCACGGTGCTGGCCCTGAGCTTCGACATCGATCGGATCGTGGAGCGCATGGCCAACGCCGACAAAACGGTCAACTGGGTCGTGGGGCACGTGAGACAAAACCTGATCACGCTGCTGTGGAGTGTTGGCGCGTTGGTCCTGGGACTGTTGGCGCACGTCACCAGTCGAAATGAATCTGCGGCGGAAAAGCCCCAGCCCCGACTGCTCTTCCAGGCCTCGACGATCCTCTTGTGCGTTTGCACACTCAAATGGCTCTTGTTCGACACGCTTTCCTGGATCATCAATCCGGTCCACGACGGGGTCGGCACGCTTGTTCCCCTGCTGAACGTGCAAATGCTCACGGGTCTCGTGCTGGCCATCTCGGGCATGCTGCTTCGCCGCCAGATCTTCACGGCTCTCAAGGGAGTCGAGGGCGTGAAGGGCGATGGAGGCTGGCGCGATCCCGCGGCCTGGATGCCCGTCCTCGCCTCGCTCGTGCTCCTGTGGGGGGCGAGCTTCGAGGTGGATCGGATGCTTGGTCGTGCCGCCTTGGCCAATGAAATTTCGTCCTATACCCCGGCGTTGCTGCGCGCCCTCTGGTGGACCGGCCTCTGGGCGACCGGCGGGCTGGTCATGACCCTGATCGGTTTCTGGCGACACCAGTGGCTGCTCATCGCCACGGGCTTCTGGCTGATCGTCATGTCCACCCTGGCCTGGTTGACTTTCGACACAGTCGGTTGGCGTTTCTGGCACGATGCATTGGATGTCAGAGTCATTTTCAACCTGCAATTCATCATCGGCCTCACCGTCGCGATCATGCTTCGGGGATCGGAGTGGGTGAACCGGCAGCTGCTGCCCAACCTTCGTCGCATGTTGTATGGCGACTCGAATCCGATCAACATCGTGCATGGCCTCATCGCGATCCTCGGCCTGTGGCTGGGAACGCTCGAACTCGATCGCCTTTTCGCCGACGACATCACCATCAGGCTCGCGTCGTTCAGCGTGTATTGGGGCTTGTATGGCGTCGCCCTGGTGGCGTATGGCTTCATCAGGTCTCTCAGCATAGCCCGCTATGCCGGCCTGGCCCTGCTGGCGATCACCGCGTCCAAGGTGCTGTTCATCGACATGGCCGAGGCCAAGAACATCTGGCGCGTGGTGTCCTTCGGCGCGTGCGGCCTGCTGTTCATCGGCACGTCGATTGCGTATTCAAAGATGGGACAGTTGCTGTTGGATGAAGAGACGGAAGATACGACGAACCCACCTGAAGAAATTCCTGTAACCGAAAGTCAGGAGCCCGGTGCCACTGATTCATCCTCGCATGAGGATTAATCAGTGCGGTGTGCAATCGATCGCTCACACACTGACAAAACCACGAAGCGCGATTGTGTCAGTGGCACCGAAGAAGAGACGCCTCTCCGTGAATCTCAGTGTTCTCCATGGTGAATCTTTCAACCCGATCGCTATGACAGCGACTCGCGGACTCGTTCGAGGAGTCGCATCGTCTTCTTCACCCCTTCGACCTCATCCGGATCCTCGCCTTCATATTCGACGCCGACCCACCCTCGATAGTTCGCATCTCGAACGATCTTCATCATCCGTTCGTAGTCGATGTTCGTCTCCTTGCCCTCGGCGTCAAACTCGTTTGACTTCGCACTGACCGCCTTCGCGTAGGGCATCAACTCCTCGACGCCTTGATACTTGTCGTACCACATGTCCGGGTCGTCGCGTCGATCCCAGTCGAGGCAGAAGTTGCCGAAGTCGGGGAGGGTGCCGCAGCGGGGGTGATCGACGAGTTTCATGACTCCGGAGAGCCACTGGCCATTGGACGAGAGCCCACCGTGATTCTCGACCAGGACGTTGATGTTCTTGGTCGATGCGTATTGCGTCAACTGGCGAAGCCCATCCGCAGCGAGCTTCTGTTGATCTTCATACGAACCCTCGGACTTGGCATTGACGCGGATGGAATGGCAGCCCAGAAACTTGGCCGCATCGACCCACTGGTAATGATTCTCGACCGCGATGCGTCGCACTTCATCCGAGGGGTGCCCCAGGTCTCCTTCGCGATCGACCATGATGATGAGGCTTTCCACCCCCGCGTCGGCGGCGCCCGACTTCAAGTCATCCAGCCAGACGAAATCCGTGGCCTTGTCCTTGAAGAAGATGTTGACGTACTCGACGCCTTCAAGGCCGAATTCCTCGTTCGTGAAGGTGGGAAAGTCCAGCGGATCAAGCTCATCGGCAAAGTGCATCCGATGCAACGACCACTGGGCGATGGAAATACGAAAGAGTGATTGATCTGACATGATGTTAAAAATTGTCGGAGGCTGGTTTCTTCTTTTCCTGTTCCGCCTGCTTTTGGCGGTTTTCCAGCACGCAGTGGAACCCGATGCAGGGGACGTCGTTGGTTTTCTCTTCATCCGCTTGCATCAGCAATTCCTGCACGCTCAACCAGAGTTCCTCATCGAGTGGCACCGATGCGATCCGCTGACCGCCCCCCCCGCCCGAGGGCAAGACCGCCGTCAGAACCGCGGCGGTGCCTTCGTGCTTCAACGCAGTGATCACGTGCTCCCCCACCTGCTGCTCGATCGACTTGAGTTCCGAGACCAGATGCGTCAATCCCGATTCCTTTTCAGTATCCGGATCGGCTTCGACTCGTTTCGCCTCGATTTCGCTCTTCCCGGTCTCGCCATCGTTCTTCTTTTCATCACTCATGCGATCACCTTTCGTGCGAACTCGCGTGCCTTGGTCATGGCTTCGCCCACCTTCTCGGGATCCTTGCCCCCGGCTTGGGCCATGTCGGGCTTGCCACCTCCGCCTCCGCCGCACACCTGGGCCGCGGTCTTGACCCAGTCGCCAGCCTTCAGGCCTTTGGCGATCAGCTCCTTGGGCACGCCCGCAACGATGACCACTTTCGATTCCACCTCGCTTGCACTGAACAGCATCGTCGCGGCGTCGGGTCGCTTGGCCCGGAGGACATCCATCGCCGCCAGCAGCGTGTCCTTGTCGGCTTCGAAGACCTGATGGACGATGACCGGTCCTTCCTCGTGTTCCGCGAGTTCCCGGGCCTGTTCGACCACCTGCTCCCGATTCGAGGCCTGCTCTTGCTTGCGCAACCCCTTCACCCGATCTCGCAAGTCATCGATCAGCGTTTGCAGACGATGGCGACAGGAATAGCCCACGTGCGCGTTCTCGAACTGCTTGCCCACCAGATTGACGGCCTGGGGCAATACATAGTCCACCATCTCGCTAATGCGGATGAGATTCGATTCCAGGTCCATGGCCTCTTCCCGGGCCTGGTGCGCCGCGTCTCCCGTCAGAGCGATGATGCGTCGCACGCCCGCCGCCAGGGCCGACTCGTGCGTGATCACGAATTGATCCGCGCCGTCGGTGTTCTCCAGATGAGTCCCGCCACAGAATTCGATCGAGTGGTTGATCCATTTTTCGTTGCCAGGATCGGACATGAGTTCGATCAGAGGCACCCCGATGCTCACCACGCGAACGGGATCGGGATAGACCTCGCCAAATACGGCTCGGACGCCATTGATGGCCTTGGCCATCTCCAACGGCGCCGTTTCGGCATAGACCTTCTGGGCCTTGGTGATCTGCTCGTTGACGATCTTCTCGACGGCCTTCACTTCCGGAGGCGTCATCGCCCCTGAATGCGAGAAGTCGAAGCGCAACCGATCGGCCGCGACGAGCGATCCCTTCTGATTGACTTCATCGCCCAACACCTCGCGCAAGGCCAGGTTGAGCAGGTGCGTGGACGTGTGGTTGGACATGATGGACTTACGGCAGTCCTTGTCCACCTGCATTTGCACCCGATCCAACACCCTCAGTTCATCATCGGTGGCGCTTCCGATGTGAATGACGTAATCGCCATTCACGTGGGTCTCATCCACGCGGAACGTGCAGCCCCCGCCGGGCGTGGCTCGTTGGTAGCCCCTCATTGGCAAGGCGCTGGGTTTGACATCAGTAAGGATCAATCCCGTATCGCCGACCTGCCCCCCCTGTTCGGCGTAGAAATTCGTCTTGCTGGTGATGATGCCGACACGCCGGCCAACGTACGCCGTGTTGTCGAAGTCCTCACCGTTCCAAATCGCGACGAGCTTGGCCCCCACGGGTCGACCATGGTATTTGTCGATGTCTCGGGTTGGTTCGATTCCATTGTGCTTGAGCTTGGCGATCGCCTCGGGGCTCAAGATCAGCGAAGTCACCTTCTCGCCATCGACTACCTTGGTGGTCTGGCGACTGACAAGCCGAGCCTGATCCATGCGCCGCTCGTAACCCTCAAGATCGACGGTCATGCCCCGCTCCTCGGCCATGATCTGGGTGAGGTCGATGGGGAAGCCATACGTGTCATGGAGCTTGAACGCATCGTCGGCCGGGATGACCTTCGAATTGGCGAGTTCGACCCGATGAGCGGTGTCGGTGAAGAGCGCAAGCCCCCGGTCGATCGTCTTGAGGAACGCTTCTTCCTCATTGAGGATGATATCCGCGATCTTCTCGGGATCGTCGCGCAGATTGGGGAAGACATCGCCCAACGACTCCACCACCGCGGGAACGATGAGGTTGAGGATGGGCCCTTCGATCTTCAAGGTCTGGTGGGCGACCCGCAACGCCCGACGAAGGATTCGCCGGAGCACATAACTGCGACCCTCGTTCCCGGGACGCGCGCCGTCGGACAGGGCCACTGTCAGGCAGCGGACGTGATCGGCGATGATCCGATACGCCACGTCGACGGGATCGGTCAAGCTCCCCTGGTAGGGATGCGCGTTGGTATGCGCCTCGATGGCCATGAAGATCGGGAACCAGAGGTCGGTGTCGTAGTTGCTTTGTTTGTTCTGCAAGACCCGCACGAGACGCTCGAAGCCCATCCCCGTATCGACGTGCTTGTCGGGCAGGGGCGTCAGGTTCCCCTGATCGTCCCGGTTGAACTGGATGAACACCAGGTTCCATATCTCGATGACATCCGGGTGGTCCTTGTTGACCAGGGTGGAGCCATCGACTTCGACGCGCTCCGCCAACGAGCGGCTGTCGTAATGAATCTCACTGCAGGGACCACATGGACCCGTCTCGCCCATCTCCCAGAAGTTGTCTTTCTTGTCCCAGCGCGAGATGTGGGACGGGTCGATGTTTGTCTTCTCTCTCCAGAGGTTCTCGGCTTCGAGATCGGGTTCGGTGCCATCGGTTGGATCGCCCTCGAAGACCGAGGCGTAGAGACGATCCTTGTCCAGACCCCAGACATTGGTGAGCAAGTCCCACGCCCACTCGATCGCCTCGGCCTTGAAGTAATCGCCGAACGACCAGTTGCCCAGCATCTCGAAAAACGTGTGGTGGTAGGTGTCGCGACCCACATCCTCCAGGTCGTTGTGCTTGCCCCCGGCCCGGATGCACTTCTGGCTGTTGACGGCACGCAAGTAGTTCCTCTTCCCCTGGGCCAGGAAGACGTCCTTGAACTGATTCATCCCGGCATTCGTGAACAACAACGTGGGATCATCCATTGGCACCACGCGACTGGAGGGTACGAACATGTGCCCATGCCTCGTAGCGAAGTAGTCGATGAATTCCTGGCGAATCTGGACGGCGGTGCGGCTCATGGCGAATGGGGCTCCCTGCTTTATATCGAGAGTGACCAGTGTAGCCACTGGAGGGGATTTTGGGAGGGTAAACCAGTGCCCATTCCACCTTGAATCAGAGTGGCCTTGTCATCCTGGAACTGGCGAGATCAGTC
>JAPULD010000442.1 GCA_027295365.1 Planctomycetota bacterium | reverse complement strand
TGGGTTGGCCGAAGCCGGCATACCCGCCCCGCAGGTTGACACCGCTGGGGATGTTGAAGCTGGCGATGGGGTTGCCGAGAAACTGACCCCCATATCCCTCGTCGGTTCGGTACGTTCCCATCGCAACTCGAATCTCATCCCCGAATTGAGCGATGCGAAGCGCATCCTGCAACGTGGAGAAGGCCGACTCCCAGGCAAGGCCGTCATGAATCTCGATTTCATCGTTGCGATCCACGTAGTAGATCGCCGAGGCCGAGACGGTGTGGCTCATGAGCCCGGGCAGTATGACGAAACAGATTCGGCACGCCGATCGAAGAAGGAATATTGAGACTGTCTCGACTGACCCGGAGCATGGAAGCAGGGAGGTACGCATCGATTGACTCCAATCGTTGTTCGGAGGCATGTGACGAGTCGATCAGCACGCTCTTTGGAAGACACCGGAATGGTTCCCATACCGGAGCTACGCGTCGGGTCCGATTCGTCTGCGCCGGAAAGTTTGAATTTTTAAGAAATTTTCATCCCGGAAACCATGCATCGCAAGCAATGATTATTCCCGAGGGGGTGTGGTACACTGTACGATCAATCGACGCCGGGTCGATACGTGAACGGCGGTTGGCCACGAGGGATACACCCACGGATCGACGACGATCTCCAGTTGAGTGACAGAACATGGACCAGAATCTACTTTTTTCACTGATCATCGGAAGTTCGGGAGTCGTCCTGGCCATTCTGGGGCTCATCCTGGCCCTGACCGGAAAGTTTGCGGCCTCACGCGTCGCCCGGGATATTGAAGAGCTCCAGCAGATCAAGACGCAGGAAAAATCCGCGCTGTGGATGAAGGACCAGGAATTGGCCGACTCCTTGAAACTCAGGCAAGGCATGCTGGACGGGGCCCAGAAAGTGAAGGACCAGCTCTCGACCATTCTGTACGCCAAGCATGGCAATCTGAAGAAGGAGGCGGCGTACAAGATGGTGTCGGACGCTGGCCGCGTCTTCAGCGCCCTGTGCGACAGTCACCTGGCCAAGTTCAATCCGGATGAGAAGACGGCACTACTGAGGGCGAAGGATGCCGCCGTCGAGGCGACATATCAAACTCGTTCTTTTCTCGATGAGATCAAGGATCCCGCGGACCTGTCCTCGGTTCAGCGATCAGATCTTTCACGGGTGCGTCTTGAACTGTCCGAAGCCCAACTGGTTCTTCGCGACCATATCCAACAACAGTTGATCAAGCGGGTCCTGGCCGAGAACGCCCAATAGAGTTGAAACGCTGAATCGACATCACTCTTGGATTCAGGCCAAGCCCTGGTCGCCCAGCCAGCGTTCGACGTCGATCGCGGCCTGGCAACCCATGCCCGCCGCGGTGACCGCCTGTCGGTATTCGGCATCCGCCACGTCGCCCGCGGCAAAGACACCATCGATATTGGTCTGGCTATTACGGGTCTCGAGCTTGATGTAGCCCTTGTCATCGAAATCGAGCCCCGAGCCTTCGAGAAAGTTCGTGGCGGGCGTGTGCCCGATCGCGATGAACAGGCCCTTGACGTCGAGTGTGGATTCCTCACCGGTCTGGGTGTCCTTGAGTCGAACCCCTTCGATCATGCTGTCCCCCAGCACATCGACGACGACCTTGTTCCAGATCACTTCGGCATTCGGGGCGTCAAAGATCCGCTGCTGCATCGTCTTGCTGGCGCGGAATTTATCGCGTCGGTGGATGATCGAAACCTTCGAGGCGAACTTGGTCAGATAGTGGGCTTCTTCCATGGCCGTGTCGCCACCACCCACGACGGCCAGCGGCTGATCGCGATACGCGGGCAACGCCCCGTCACAGACGGCGCAGGCACTGACGCCGCCTCCCGAGGTGGCCAGACGCAGTTCGTTGTCAAGACCCATCCAGTTGGCCGTCGCCCCGGTGGCGATGATGACCGCATGGGCCTTCACCTCGGTGCCTTTGTTGGTCGTGAGCGTGAAGGGCTTTTGGGAGAAGTCGCACTTCTCGATGTCCTCGCCCACGATGCGGGTGCCGAATCGTTCGGCCTGGGCCTGGAACTTGTCCATCATGTCTGGGCCGGTCACGCCTTCGGGAAAACCGGGGTAATTCTCAACCTCGGTAGTCAGCATGAGCTGGCCCCCCGGCAACACCGGAGCGGGATTCTGCTTCGGCACGCCGATGTAGCAGATGGGATTGAGATTGGCGCGGGCGGCGTATATGGCGGCGGTCCAACCTGCCGGACCGCTCCCGATGATGACGACATTTTCAACGTCGGACATACGAAGACATACCTTCCTGATCGTGTATTTATTTCACGGGGGGGGACGAACGTGGGGCAAGATACCTCAAATCAGTCGAGAAGTCCCTGCTCGCGCTGCATCGCCTTGATGGGAGGCCAGATCACCACATCACCCGAGTCACCGTTGTTCGTGTGATTGGCGGCCCGATCGTCCTCATGATCCTTGCCCAGGCTGTAGAGAAGCCCTTTGCCGGACTCAATCCAGAGACGTCCTTCGGGCGTGTCGATTGCATCACGACCACTCACCACTCGATAGCGAAAGTGGCTCAAGTTGAAGTCGTGGGGATCAACATCGGATCGCTTCCGCACCGAATGCGCGTAGATCATTTCCGATCCGCGTGGGTAATTGTTGAATGACTTCAGGTAGCCACAGATGCCCGCGGCCATCGCCGTCCCGTTCACTTCGGCAATCAGTTGGTTGCGAATGTCGAAGAGACCCTCGATGTCCGCCATGGAGTAGAGGACCGCGGCGTATCGAATGGGGTTGATCCGGGTGAACTCCGTTTCGATGCTCAAGATCGGGTCGTAGGCCTCGATCCGCCAGCGTCTCCACCAGTCGTCGTATACCAATTGCAGGCGATCGATCGAGGAATCGAGGCTGCCGTGAATGGTCGAGATGAATTTCCAGCGCCGGGCCGCGCCGAATCGGGTCAAAGGCTCGTCGGCGGACTGCACTTTGGCGAAGGCTTCGGCGAACTCATCGGGATTGGCCTGGCCGGTCCGGTCGTCGAAGACGAATCGAAGTCGGGCGGCGGACAGAATGTGATCGGCCTCGGGCATCAGCAAACGATTCCGATCGGGCCTCAGGAAGGGAAGTTCCCGGAATGAGATGTCCCGATACTGCTCAAGTGAGATCTGATCGTGGTAGACGTAAAAGACGTCTCGAACGTTTCGCAAGGCCATCGACAGCATTTCGATGCTGCGCATCTTCTCGCCCAGGAAATCGCGATCGCAGAACTGCCGCAAGACGAAGATATGGGCCATCGCCAGGTCAAGCGCGTCCTGGGTCTGGCCGAGCTCCATGAGGCGATACACTTCCGCGGTCGCGTAGGTGGCGATCGTCTCCAGAGGCAGGAAGTACTCGAAGACCATCCGTCCCATCTTGCCGTCCCGGAGGAAGTGACACGTGATGCCATTGGTCTGGTAGGTGGGGGGGACATTCTCCTGACCATAAGGCAACCCCACGATGAGCTTGTCCTTCGAGTCGAGGATCGCCTGTCGCATGTGGCTGTTTGATTCCACCCAGCCGCTCACCACGCTCCAGTTGTCCATGGCATTGTGGACGGTGTTCTGGTTGAAGTTCGCGCTCACCTCATAGGGCGGGTCCGACAGATCCAGATAGGCGTCGAACAGGAGGCGATAGCTTTTGCTTTCCTCGCGCCCCTTCACGGTGTTGTGCTCATTGAGCTGGACGATGAAATCCTCGATCGTCTCGATGGCCTTCTCGTTACGGGCTCCTTGGTCGAACGAAGAGCTTCGCCCCGGAGCATTTGCAGGGGGGCTCGTGGGGCGGGTCTGACCAAGGGCCATGTTCGTGGCCAGGGTCAGCGTGAGAAAAACCGTAGCGTGCCTGAAAAACATCGATTGCGTTCCTTCAAGGAGAAAAGGGCCGACTGGTCGCCAGCCATCGAGCAGGGTCGAAACATCATCCACCCCAGGTTTGGAATGACTTCCTTGGGGCCTGTTTGCCGCTATCATCTGCCTCCACGATTTTTGGAGGTACTTGAAGATGATAGTTGGCGTACCCACTGAGGTGAAGCCTGATGAATACCGAGTTGGCATGAGACCCGTCGGGGCGGAAATGCTGATCCGAGAAGGCCATAGCGTAATCATTCAGGCCGGTGCCGGACAGGGCAGCGGATTCCCTGACGACCAGTATGACGCCGTGGGGGCCGAAATTGTTCCCACCGCTGACGATATATGGGCTCGGGCCGACATGATCGTGAAGGTCAAGGAACCCCAACCGGCGGAAATTCCCCATATTCGTGAAGATCAGACCATCTTCACCTATTTCCACTTCGCCGCGGACAAGGCCCTCACCATCGGGTGCCTCGAGTCCAAATGCCTGGCCATCGCCTACGAAACCCTCACCGATGACCTGGGTCATCTGCCCCTGCTGACCCCCATGAGCGAGATCGCGGGCAAGCTTTCCGTCCAGGAAGGAGCCCGGAGCCTCGAAAAGCACCAGGGGGGACGTGGTGTGCTCCTGGGGGGCGTGCCGGGCGTGGCCCCGGGTCGCGTGCTGGTCCTGGGGGGTGGCGTCGTGGGCACATGTGCGGCGACCATCGCCGCTGGCATGGGGGCCGACGTGACGATCATGGACATCAACCTCGATCGCTTGCGCGAACTGGATGAGTTCATGCCCTCGAACGTCAATACCGTCTATTCCGATCCCCACTCGATCCGAAAGTATTTGCGAAGGGCCGACCTCGTGGTGGGGGCGGTGCTGATCGCGGGGGCCAAGGCCCCCAACCTGATCACCCGCGCGGATCTGGGCATCATGCAACCGGGGGCGGTCATCGTCGATGTGGCGATCGACCAGGGAGGCTGCGTCGAGACGGCTCACGTGACTACCCACTCCAACCCGACGTACGAAGTCGATGGCGTCGTGCATTACTGCGTCGGCAACATGCCCGGCGCGGTGGCCCGGACTTCCACCCAGGCCCTCACCAACGCGACCATGCCCTGGGTGATGAAGATCGCGAAATATGGGGCGGACGAACTGGCCAAAATGGACCACCATTTCGCCAACGCCATCAACACCAATCGTGGTGTTTTGACCAATGAACCAGTCGCCGAAGCGCATGACCTGAGTTTTGAACCCTTGGGGGTGTGATACATGGCACCATTCCGAAGGACTTTGGCAAGAGCAAGAACGGTACGAGATCTTCTCGTGCTGAGCCTCCTGTCTTCGATGAATTCGGCTTCGGCCCAGGAGCGATCGTTCATCACCAATGGCCGACTCTTCCTCGGGACGGAGTCGAACCGTTCCGCGTGTGTCCGGATCGGTGACTTCGATGGCGATCAGGATCTCGATGTCGTCGTCGCCAATGGGCGGCATTGGCCCCAGCAAAACTTCATCTTCTTCAACCAGGGCCGCGCGAAATTCAACCTTGCCCGCCCATTGGGCCAGGACCGATCCACTTCCTACGCCACTGAGTTCGCGGACCTCGACAACGATGGAGACCTCGACATCGCCGTGGGTAACGACACCGCTCCCAACGCGATCTTTCTCAATGATGGACAGGGACACTTCAAATACCACGGCACCTTCGGGCAACCCTCCAGCATCCGCAGCCTCACGCTCGCCGACATCGATCAAGATGGCGACGTCGATATCCTCGCCAATGCTCGTGGAACCCAAAACCTCATCTACTTCAACGATGGCGTGGCCAACTTTTCCACGACCCGACCCTTTGGGAATGCCAATGATTCCACGATTGACGTCGCGGTTGGAGATGTCAATCACGATGGCCATCCCGATCTGGTCCTCGCCAATCGCGATGGCCAGCCCAACGTCATACTCCTCAACGATGGCCTGGCGCACTTCCACCAACGCATCCCCTTCGGGACGGGGCATGACGAAACCCGGGCGGTCGCAGTTGTTGATCTCGATGGCGATGGCCTCCTCGATTGGGTGACCGGCAACATCGGGCAGCCCAACGCCATCTATTTTGGCGATGGGAAAGGGGGCGTCCGCGAATCCTTGAACTTTGGCCGCGGCGATGGACAGACCTATACCCTCGCCATCGCGGATATGGACAACGACGATCTCCCCGACATCATCGTGGGCAACAACGCACAACCCAACGCCGTTTTCTTCAATCAGGGCGAAGGCAAGAGCTTTCGCGAAGTGCGTTTTGGTGATGCCTCCCAGAGAACCTACAGCCTGGATGTGGGCGACCTGAACCAGGATGGTTATGCCGACATTGCCATCGCAAATTCAGATGGCCAGAACCATGTGTATCTCAACTTCCCCCTCAGACAGTAAGATTAAGCTCATGAACATGCTGAAACCAGGAATTCTGTTCTTCGCTTGTCTCACGATCATTACGTCCACCAACGCAGTCGCACAGGAATCCCAGAACTGGCCTGCCTTCCGTGGCCCCGGCGCGAGTGGCGTCGCGGATGGTTACCCATTACCCACCACTTGGAATGCCGATCCCGCCCAGGCGAACTCCGAGGGCGTTCTATGGCGCACTCCCATCCCCGGACTGGGGCACTCCAGTCCCGTCATCTGGGGTGATCGCCTCTTCATCTGCACCGCCATTCCTGAAAATGGGGAAGCCGATCTCATGCTGGGGGCGGGCGGGCAACCCACGGCGGCCGATGACTCCCAGGAGCACCGCTGGGTCATCCTTTGCTTCAACAAGGCCAGTGGGGAAGAACTCTGGCGAAGAACCGCCCACCAGGGGGTGCCGCGCACGACGCGTCACGTCAAGGCCACCCAGGCCAACACCAGCATCGCGGTTGATGGCGAAAACGTCGTCGCTTTTTTCGGTGCTGAAGGTCTCTATTGTTACGACCTCGATGGGAACCTGAAGTGGAAAAAGGATCTGGGGGTCATCAACATCAGCAAGTACGACATTGGCTGGGGCTATTCCAGTTCCCCCGCGATTCATAAAAATCGCATCGTCCTGACGTGTGACGATCCTTCCAATCCCTTTCTCGTCGTGTTGAGTCTGTTGGATGGCGAAGAACTTTGGCGCGTCTCGCGGGAGGGGGTTTGCGAGCGAAGCTGGGCCACGCCCCTCATCCACGAGGGACCAGAGACGACGCAGATCGTGGTCAATGGCTGGCCCCGGGTCGTCTCCTACGACCTGAATTCGGGTGATGAACTCTGGCGCATTCAAGGGGGGGGCGACAACCCCATCCCCACGCCCTTCGTCGCCAATGACTTGATCTATATTTCCAGCGCCCATGGTCGCTTGTCCCCCATCTACGTCGTGCGCCCTGAAGCTCGGGGCGACATCACGCCCACCAAGGATTCGCCTTCCAATGAAGGCATCGTCTGGAGCAACTTCAAGGGGGGTTCGTACATGTCCACCCCCGTGGTGTATCAAGACCACATCTACCTGGGCAGGCGAGGCATCGTCCGCTGCTTCGACGCCACGACGGGTGAAAAGATGTATCAGGAGCGTCTCGACGACCGCGCCTCGATCATCGCCTCGATGGTGGCGGGCGATGGCAAGATCTATTGCACTTCCGAAGAGGGAACAATCTACGTCCTTGCCGCGAGTCCCGAGTTCAAGGTCCTGTCCAAGAACCCGATGGGCGAACCCTGCTTCGCAACGCCTGCGATTTCCGAAGGGGTTTTGTATGTGAGGACGACGAAGAGTTTGGTTGCGATTAAGTGATAGGTGCCAGCTTGATTCTTGCTATTAACTTGAACTGGAGTTTGTTGGCGAATCAGTCTGTTGTGGTAGCACTATATTTGAGTATTAAGACGGTTGATATTTGAATAATATTATTATAGTATCCTTAATACTTCATAATATATTACTATTGTATTCTTTATTAAACTATTTTACTGGTCGCAATGATAATTTAGATTTCTTGTGATCATATATTTCTTGGCTATGAGGCCTGTATTTGGCATTGCCATTTAAAGCTGCAGCAATTCGGTTCTTGGCAATAGAAATATATTGTGGGCATTTATCCGCACCAAGAAACTTTCTGTTATGAACAGCAGCTGCAACACCCGCTGAACCTGATCCGCAAAACGGATCAAATACTCGTCCTCCTTTTTTGCTCAATGAAAGAATAAGCCTTTCGACAAGTCCGACTGGAAATTGGCAAGGATGTGAAGTTTTCTCTTTGTGATTTCCAACTACGTTAGGAATATCCCAAATATCTTCAGGGTTTTTGCCTAAAGGATTTGATGTCAACTTTCCATTTTTATTTCTTTTTCCAGGGTACTTTGCGGGTATTCGTACGGAGTCTAAATCAAAAATATACTCATCTGATAATGTATACCATAGGACTACTTCGTATCGTCCACTAAAACGACGTCGGCAATGTAATCCATGTCCAAAACGCCAAATAATTCTATTACGAAGTTGTAGCCCCATTTCTGAGAAAATAGGATGCAAATAAATATCTAGTGGTAAAATGTGTCCATTTTCTACATAGTTACCCACTTGCCAGCAAATACTTCCTGTTTTTTTAATGTGCGGTATGAGTGACTCGATGATGTCAGCTTGCCATCGCAAATATTTATTAAACGATTTCTTGGTTTCATATTGTTGACCAAGGTTGTATGGAGGAGATGAAATTACTAAATCAAATTTTGTGCGAGTTGGAATTTTATCCAGTAATTGCTCTACGGGCCATTGCCATAGCGCATAATCAGGCAAGGCGGAAATTATGTCGTTTTTTAAAAGTTTTTCTACTTTGTTAGCCATGACGTGTTGTGTTTTACCCTGTGGATCCAATTGCCACAAATGATTCCAGTTCTCTGATGTCCTCAATCCATGACAGTATACTCGAAGATTCGAGTTTGATTAATGGATTACTCTCGCCAATATTGTTTAGCAATAGTGTGCCCATCCTGAGTAATTGGAGAGCTAAGAGAACGTCAAAATGAATTTCATTTTCTTCAGTCCAAGAGTTGCCTGAAGTAAATATTTCACTTAGCTCTTCAAGAGACTCATTGTTGTCGCATTTAAGCAAATCGGAAAATATCCAATAACTTGATTTATAGTGCAAATTGTTGCGTTGCTTAATAAATTTGTCAGTCATTATTTTCTTAATAGGATCTATTAACGTATAGGGCCAAATTTTGTTGTCTATTTTTGTTGCACATATTAATCGATTAAAAATACTCCAGTATCCTATATGTCTAGGATTAGGTCTCAAATGAACAGCTATTCGAAAATCTGATTCTGTAATTCCTTTGAGTCTACGATTTCTTGTTGGTGTCCATAAATCAAATTGGTAATATTTATTAAATGCTTTGTCATGCAAAATGGTGCACCCTAAGAGGTTGCAAATGGCACGCATCGAGAAGAACGCAGATTGATATGAAGTTGCCCT
>JAPULD010000441.1 GCA_027295365.1 Planctomycetota bacterium | reverse complement strand
GGTCGTGATCGGTCGGCGGTTCCCGCAGGGGACCGAAGACCACCTTGCCCACCATGATGAGCAGGTACATCGCCGCGAAGATCATGCCCAGACCGGCAATGGCCGCATACCAGGGCCCGAGCACTCCAGGATAGGAAGCATTGTCAGGGCTTGCGACAAACGCGCCGATGAGACAGAGGATCTCGCTGGTGAATCCGTTCAGCCCGGGCAGACCGACCGAGGCAAGCACGAAAAAGACCATGAAGGTCGCCCAGATCGGCATCGTCTTGGCGAGTCCGCTCATGGCGTCCATGTCGCGTGTGTGATATCGCTCGTAGATCATGCCCACCAGGAAGAAGAGGGCGCCGGTGGAAAGGCCATGGTTGATCATGTAGAGCACCGCCCCCTGAGCCCCGAGGGGATTCAAGGCGAACAGTCCCAACACGCAGAAACCGAGGTGGCTCACTGAGGAATAGGCGATCAACTTCTTGATGTCGGTCTGCACCCAGCAGATCAGTGCCGCGTAGATGATCCCGATGATCGACAACACCGCGATCATCGGTGCCCAAGCAATCACCGCGTCGGGGACCATGGGAAGCACGAACCGATACATGCCATAGGTACCGAGTTTCAGGAGCACACCCGCGAGGATGACTGAACCGGCCGTCGGTGCTTCGGTGTGGGCCAGGGGCAACCACGTGTGCACCGGGAAGAGCGGCACTTTGACCGCAAACCCTGCCAACAACGCGCCAAGAATCCAGGCCTGTTCTTTTGGCGACATGCTTTGGGAGAACGCCACCAGCGAAGCGATATCAAAAGTCCATTGCCCATTCGCGTCGTTGAATCGCCACGCCACATACACCAGGCCGGCGAGGGTGAGCACCGAACCGGTGAATGTGAAGATGAAGAACTTGACGCACGCCTTGGCCCGATTGGCACCGCCGTAGATGGCGATGAGGAAGAACATGGGGACGAGCGTCATCTCGAAGCAGATGTAGAAGAAAATCACGTCGGTGGCGACGAAGACGCCGATCATGGCCGTCTCGATGACGAGCAGCCAGCCGTAATATTCCTTGAGGCGCTCGCGGATCGCGGTCGCCGAACCCCAGACGCAGAGGGGAATGAGCAGCGTCGTCAGCAAGACCAGCAGAAGCGAGACCGAATCGACGCCCATGCTCAGGTTGATGCCGAAGGACTCGAACCAGCCGATGTTCGCGGTCAGGCCGAACGCACCGGTCCCCCAGTGCTCGCCGAACAGGAAGGCCATGATCACGCTGAGCACGAACGCCAGCGAACTGGATCCCAGGGCGATCGACTTGGCGAATTTGTCGGGGGCGAACATGATCGCCACGGTGCCGAACAACGGGATGAGCAGCAGGAGCGTCATCAACATCAGGCCGCTCCTCCGAACATGGACGCCCAGATATTGACAATGAACGTCACGATCAGGTTCCAGTAATGGAGAAACGCGGCATGACCAATGATGAGCACCGTGACCAGTGCGACGCCACCCGCCATGTGCACCGCGTAGGACTGAAGCACGCCATTCTGCAGGGGTTGGAATGCCTTGGCCATGAGCCGTGGCAACTTCGCGATGCCATCGACGAACGCAAAGTCCACGATGTACTTATCGAACAGGTACAGCAGATGACCACCAGCCCAGAGCGGAGCTCTGATCAACGCGTGATAAATCTCGTCCACGTACCACTTGTTTTCCATCGCCGTGGGCAGCCAACGGATCATGGGGTTTGATAGCAGCGTACTTCGCACCGTGTCGGCGGCCTTGCGATTGGCCAGATGGAACCACCAGGCAATGCCACCGCCAAGGAGTCCCGCGGCGCTCGCGATGTAAGGCATCCATTTGTGCCAGTAGTCCGCCAAGTCATCATGATGATCGACCATCATCGCCGAGGAGCCATTGACCATGTCTTTGACCCAGGAGCCCAGGAAGATCGTCATGACCGCGCCGATCGAGATGACGATCAGGACGAAGTTGATGGTGATGCCCGGAGGATGCGGTTCGTGATGATCATGATCTGATCCACCATGGTCGTCGCCCGGGGCATGATGCTCATCACCCATTTCGTAATGAGGCTCGCCCGCACAGACGCGGAACCATACGCGGAAGGTGTAGTACGCTGTCAGCAGGGCCGTGATGACCATGATGACACCCAACGCCGTGAAGCCGGGGCCTTGGGTGATGAACGCCTGGGCCATGATGAGGTCTTTTGAATAGAACCCGCTGGAGATGATGGGGAAGCCGATCAGGCACAGGCAACCATAGAGCATGGTGTAGCTGACGACCTTCCAGCCCTTCATATGACGCAGACCCGAGAGTTTTCGCAGATCGAGCTGACCCGCGAAACCATGCATGATCGCGCCGCATGTGAGGAAGAGCACCGCCTTGAAGAAGGCGTGGGTGAAGACGTGGTATGCCGCTCCGTACGTGGTGAGCACGCCGACGCCCACGAACATGTATCCGAGTTGAGACACCGTCGAATACGCCATGATTCGCTTGATGTCGTACTGGGCCATGCCGATCGTCGCGGCCAGGAGAGCCGTCAAGCCCCCCACCCAGGCCACCATGGCCAGGGCATCGATCGCGGGCATCGTCCAACCGAAGAACAAAGGCCATTCCTCGATGCCAAGGGCCGAACAACTCAGTCCCGACATCAAAGGGGCCATTCGACACAGCAAATAGACGCCTGCCGTCACCATGGTCGCGGCATGGATCAACGCCGACACGGGCGTCGGGCCTTCCATCGCATCGGGCAGCCAGACGAACAGGGGGAACTGCGCACTCTTGCCGAATGCACCGAGCATGAGCAGGAAGGGAATCGCGGCCAGCGTCCAGCCGCCTTTTTGCGCTGTCGCGGGATCAACGCCATGTTGAATGCTCGCGAAGATTTCCGTGAACTGAATCGACCCGAAATAGTGGTAGATCAGATAGAGCCCCAGGGCCAACCCCAGGTCGCCGATTCGGTTGACGATGAACGCCTTCTTGGCCGCCGCGACGGCCGAGGGTTTCTGGTAGTAGTAGCCGATCAGCCAGTACGACGCGAAGCCCACGCCTTCCCAGCCCAGATACAGCATCACCAGGTTGTCGCCCATGACCAGGGAACTCATGGCGAACAGGAAGACACTGACCCCTGCGAAAAATCTTGCGTACCCGCCGCCCAGATCGGGCTCCATGTATTCACTGGCGTACAGGGCGATCAGCGTGCCCAAGCCGGTGACAAACAACATCCAGAGCAACGTGAGTTGATCGACGTAGAGCGAGAAGGGCGCGACGAATCCGCCCCCTTCCCATTGGATGTCAAACCAGGCGAAGAGATGAATGGTGACCGGGGATTCGTAATTGAAAAACAGGGCAAACGTGACCAGAAACGACAGGGCCAGCAGGATCACGGTGATGATCGCCGGGGCCTTGCTGCGGACTTTCATCGCGGCGCAGACTCCACACAGCAGCATGGAGATGAGAGGCAGCCAGAGGATCAACCCCGCCCAGCCAAGGTTGTCCATGGCGTGTGCGATCGGAAACGCCCCGCCGCTTGTGCCATGCGTCGCCAGGAGGATGGTCGCGAAAATTGGGTCGAGCATGGCCATCATGTTTCCCGCAATTCCGACCACGCCTCGGCGCTGAGGGTTTCCTTGCGTCGATACAACAGGACGACGAGCGAGAGGGCAAGAGCCGCCTCCGCCGCCGCGATCGTGAGGATGAAGATCACGAAGACCTGACCTGAAAGGTCATGATGAAAGCGGCTGAAGGCGATCATCGCGATCGCCGCGGCCTGGAACATCAATTCCGTGCAGAGAAACATGACGATCATGTTTCGTCGGGTGAGAAATCCGATAAGCCCGATCACAAAGAGCACTGAGCTGGTCATGAGGTAATGACCCAGTTCAACGCTTCCAAATGAATCCGTCTGGGCAAGGAGGTGCATCATGGTGATTCGCCTCCGTTCGAGTCTGGCTCAAGGGCCTCGAAGCTGATGCGAGCCATGCCCGCGGCTTCACGAACCTCGTCCTCGCTCAATTCGATCTGGCGTCGGGCGAGAATGACCGCCCCGAACATCGCCATGAGCAGGATGACGCCCGCAAGTTCGAGGCTCACGGGAAACTTGGCGATGAGATCGAATCCCACCAGTTCGACATTGGAGGGTGCAAATCGATCTTCCAGAACGACTCGCAGGGTTTCCTCCCCTTGTGCGATCTGGATATAGGCTTCATCACCTTCGAATCGGATGAGATTGCCATCGTCGTCATGCACGCCATTCCAGCCCGCGTTCTCGGCCGGGATCACACGTTGAACGAAAGCGATTTCCTGCTTGGATCCCAGCATCGAGTCAAAGGTCTGCCAGGCGGCGATCCGGGAATCCGACGCCGAAGGTGGCGTGGGCATATCACTCATACTTTGAAAGATCATGCTGCTCAACAATGTGAGCATCACGAATCCCACGATGCATGCAGCGGCTGGCTCTCGGGGATTGACGTCGTATTCCGCCTGTTCCTGCTCCATCTCGGGGTCTGACGCCTGCTGGGCCAGCATGAGCACGAACATGTAGGTGATGAGGATCGCTCCGGCGTAGACGATGATCAGGGCGAATGCCATGAATTCCGCCTGCAATAACAGGAACAACGAGGCGGAGCTGAGCACGACCATCACGAAATACAACGCTGAATAGACGGGCTTCGCGCTCGTGATCATCATCACACTGCAGGCGATTGCGATGAGGCTGAAGAGGTAGAAGAACACCTCGGGTTTTTGGGTCGATTCAATCTGAGACATCCCCACATTGGACAGAAGCCCCAAGAACGCGGCGATGCCCACGATTGCCGCGATCCCCTTTGCAGCTCTGGTATTTGCTTTCACCAGCATCCACATCGCCACCGAGGCGAAGATGCAGATGACACTGGCGGTTAGAAACAGCTTCGGATCCATCCACTCACTCTCAGAGGTCGACAGGACACGCCCACTTTGGATTACAGGGACTGTCGTGGGGTCGGGGAAAGGGAAAATCAGACCGATCAATCGGGCCTCATCGCCCAGCCAAGAACTAGCTGGAGGGATCAAGAGGCTAGGAATGCCGCAAGATATGGCCCTGAGCCTCTTCTGGCAACCAACCTGTGCCACAATTCACAAAGTCTGCGAAGGGACATTTCGGCATGACCCTGATAACTGTATGGGTCGAACCGACAATCCTCGTACTTCTCTAAATTGGCTAGGATTGGCACCATGTCCGAAGACCTGCGGCGAAAGTTGCCAAACGCCATCACCATGGCCCGACTGGTCCTGGCGATTGGTTTTTTCGCATCGCTGAATGCTTATCGATATCCCGATACCAATATCTTCTGGGCCAATCTTGCCATTGTCCTTTTCTGCCTCGCCGCCTCCACGGATGCCCTGGACGGTTACCTCGCCCGAAAATGGGACGTGACCACGGTATTCGGACGCATCATGGACCCTTTTTGCGACAAGTTCCTCATTCTGGGCAGCTTCATCTATCTCGCTGGCCCCCGCTTTGTCGCCCCTGAATGGGTCCCCACCGAGCAGGGAATCGACCCTGACGCATTCTTCACCATGACTACCGGGGTCTATCCGTGGATGGTCGTCGTCATCTTCGGCCGGGACCTGCTCGTCACCAGCATCCGGGGTGTGCTCGAATCCATGGGTGTCAGTGGTGAGGCTCAATG
>JAPULD010000440.1 GCA_027295365.1 Planctomycetota bacterium | reverse complement strand
CGACCTTGGCGAGGTATTCCAGGTTCACCTGGTGAACGATGCCCGTCGCGGGAGGAACGACACGGAAGTTGTCGAACGCGCTCTGACCCCACTTGAGAAATTCATACCGCTCGTTGTTGCGCTCGAATTCCTTCTGGCTGTTGATGGTCAGAGCCATCCCCGAGTTGAAGGCGTCCACCTGCACCGAGTGGTCGATGACGAGATCGCAGGGCACCAGGGGATTGACCTTGGAGGCGGATTCGTTCTTGCCCGTCATGTTGACGATCGCGCTGCGCATCGCGGCGAGATCGACACTGGCGGGAACCCCCGTGACGTCCTGCAAGATGACGCGCCCCGGGGTGAAGGGAATCTCGGTCAGCCCCACCTTGGTCGCGTCGTAGGTGGCCAGAGCCTCGACATCCGAGGCCTCGACGATTCCCCCGCCGCAATGACGCAGGCACGATTCCAGCAACACCTTGATGCAATAAGGCAGGTGCTCGACATCACCGACGTCTTTCAGGGCATCGAGCCTGTACATGGTGCGGCTGCCAAGCGGGGTGTCGATGGTCGTGCGGGCGTTGAACGGATCAATGGGGGTGGTCATGAGCGAAATACCGTGTTCTTTGGAATGATTCTGGGGGGTGCAGGGGTTCAATCAGGAGTCAATGCTGAAGTGTAGCCGGTTCCGGAGGATTGTTCCGAAACCGGGGTGGACACGTGGCTTACATGTTCGGCTCAATGGCCTGCAACGCTCTTTTTTTTCACCCCTAAAAGCAAGCGAAGACGCCATCGCATATTTCATTGACAACGCATGATTATCCGACCTCTTCTCATTCTGAGCCTCATTGCCCAATTGGCCTTCTCCTTTCAGTGCGGCTCAGTCACGATGCTGCAGCCTTCGCTGGTTTACCCGGGCGATCTACCTTGCATCGGCATGGGGATTTCCACCTCGGACTGTTCTTCCTTTCAAAGTGGATCGGCCGACACTGCCCCCGCACAATGGGCCCCAAAGTCCTGCGGGGCATCGCCATGTGACCAAGCTGATTCAACGTGGTTCGAGCAAGCCCTGGTCTGCGAAAGCGGTTCTCCCTGCAATGATGACGATTGCCCCGCCTGTCCTCCTCCCTTGACCGACAAGAAACTTGATGGCAAGCCCATCCTGTTGATCTTGCCGCCTCTCCTGGTGGTTGTCCACCCGACGATTTTGCCAAGCGAAGTGGCGCGACCCGACACGTCGATCCTCGCCCCCCATCGATGGCTGACTCACCAGACTCGTCAGGCAAGGCTCGGCACCTGGCTGCATTGAATTCTCCCGGTCCCCCACTGTTTTTTAGGCCTCGATATGGACTGTCCTTCTCGAGGCCACGAACACGAACCAACCTTCGTGTGGGCGTTGTCATGCGCCATACGAACAAAAGGAGAATTCAACCATGAAAATTCCAGGAATCCTGATCTGCATCGTCCTGCTCAGCCTGTTCGCGGGATGTGCCGGCACCTCGACCAAGGCAGTCTCGGTTGCGCCCGGTGCGATGTCGCAGGCCGCCTTGAACTGCGATGCCTGCCCTCCCTGCGATGATTTCGAGTGCGAAGAGTTGCCGAACGGCAACTGTCTCGTCACCTGTTATTCCCAGGGCGACGTGGTCTGTCAGTTCGAGTGCGATCCCGAAGTGTGCGATCAAGTTGATTGCGACCCCTCGGAATCATGCCCGCAGGCGTGCCCTTCGTGCGTCTCGGTGGAAAGCGGTTCATGAGGTGGGACTGATCCCGTCCCCATGAACCCATGGTCTGATGCACTTCCTTGAAGAAGCTGACCCGGCCGGGCTCGTCGTTGGGCGAGCCCGGCTCTCTTTTTTTCAATCAAGTCGAATATCGATACAATGGTGGCTCTTGATACTGAGAAGGACCTCACTCGGGAAAGGAATACATACCATGAACGACTATGCACACCCCGACATGTTGGTGAGCACCGAATGGGTGCAGAACAATCTCGCTGCCGGCACGTTCAAGCTGGTCGAAATCGACGTGGATACCACCGCCTATGACACGGGTCATATCGCCGGCGCTCTCGCCTTTAACTGGCAGAGTCAACTGATGGACCAGGTCAATCGCGACATCATCAGCCATGGCGACTTCGAGACGCTGATGGGCGAGTCGGGCATCGCCCCCGACGATCTGGTCATCGTCTATGGCGACAACAACAATTGGTTCGCCGCGTATGGCTTGTGGATCATGAAGTATTATGGTCACGCCAACGTCAAACTCATGAACGGCGGTCGCGTGAAGTGGGCCAAGGATGGACGTGCCTTCACAAACGATTTGCCCACCATTACCTCGACGAGCTACGCCATCGACCAGACGCATCCCGAGCTTCGGGCGATGTTGCCCGAGATCCTGGAAGTCGCGAGGCTGGGCAACCGCAATCTCGTGGACGTGCGCAGTCCCGATGAATACACCGGCAAGGTCATCGCCCCCCCCGGGATGAGCGAGACGGCCCAGCGGGCGGGTCATATTCCCGGAGCCGCCAGCGTCCCCTGGTCAAAGGCGGTCAACGAGGACGGCACGTTCAAGAGCGCCGATGAACTCCGCGCTTTGTATCTCGACGGGGCGGGTGTCGATCCGAGCGTCGATTCCATCGCCTACTGCCGCATTGGCGAACGATCCAGCCACACCTGGTTCGTGCTCAAGTACCTGCTGGGTCTCGAAAACGTCAAGAACTACGATGGAAGCTGGACGGAATATGGCAATGTCGTGGGGGCCCCCATCGTCAACGAGACGAAAACGCCCGCCGCGACGGCCACGGCCTGATTCATCCCCTCGTTTCGATAAGGAATCTGATTTCAGATGCGTGGCACGGTTCCGTGAGCCGTGCCACCGTTTTTGGTACCGACAAGGTCATGGTATTTCGAGTCATTCGAGGCCTAGGATGGGGTGACGGATCGACCATTTCGATCCGGCGCTGACTCATTCACGAACGGAACCCTCATGTCTCTCAGCATCGATGCCTTTTTCGGCGAATTGGACAAGCACCCTGAATCCGTGCCACTCGGACGGCTGGTCGATCTGATGAAACAGCTCGACCTGTCGCTCGATGACGTCGAGGAACACCTGAATTTCAGTGATGACAGATATCTGCGAAACTTGTGGCGATGCGGCCAGGGCTATTCCGCCCTTCTCCTCTGCTGGTGTGATGGCCAGGTGACGCCCATCCACGACCATGAAGGATCCGCCTGTGGCGTGCTCGTCGCGGATGGCCAGGTCACGGAAAGAATCTATCTCAAGAACGAAGATGGAAGCCTGAACCACCACGTCACGAACGTCTACGAACCCGGCTTCGTGTGCGGCTCCTACGACAC
>JAPULD010000044.1 GCA_027295365.1 Planctomycetota bacterium | reverse complement strand
CGGGGTCGCCCTGACGATGCGCTCCCAATCGTAGGGATCGCCGAACCAGTTTGAAGAGATCGTCATAAGCGTATCGCCTGGGCGGATGGTGTACTCCACCGGGATGGCCGCAGGCTGATTCGACTTGGCCTCCCCCACTCCACCCCCGCCCCCGGAACCTTCGGAATCAATCTCTCGCTTTGCCTCAGTATCGACTCCGGGATCAGAAGCATTCAGGTGAGGCTGAGGCATGGGGGTCGTATCACGAGGGAGCACGGGAGGTGTATTTGCATTGATTTCGGGAGCACTTGAGACTCCGGCGTTTCGCAATCCCGAAGATAAAAGCCCCTGAGGTCTCGAGACGAATTGCTCGGGGTCTTCAAATGCAGGTGATCCGCCTCCCATCACGATCGAGTTTCCTTGATCGCCCGACATGGGATTCCCGGTGGGATCCTGAATGGAAGCGCTCGCAACCTGTGAACTTGAACCATCCGCAGGGATGGCCTTCCCCGTGGTGGGGGTGGGAAGCATGTAGCCATAATATGTGATCAGAATGATGATCAGCAGGCCGATGATGGCCAGGATGACCTTTGTTCCTACGGACATGGCCTGTCCTCCTTGACGGTGGCCGCCGCGGAAATATTCAGCACGATATCGGGTTCATCGCCTATTCCGCGATCGACACATCAGTATCCGGTTCAAGCGGATCGGTATCCGCCTTGCCGGTGAACACGAGCGGAGCCGCGATCGCCACCGAGCTGTACGTACCAACCACGAGGCCGATAAGGAGGCAGAACGTGAAGGGCCTGAGGCCGCTGCCACCCTGAACGTACATGATGGACACAGCGAGGAGCGTGGTCAACGAAGTGAGCACCGTTCGACTGATGGTCTGATTGATTGACTTGTTGACAATCGAGGCGGTGGGAAGCGGCAACTTACCCCGATTCTCGCGGATCCGGTCGAGGATCACGATGGTGTCGTTCAGCGAGTAACCGATGATGGTCAAGAGGGCCGCCACGACCCCCAGATTGATCTTGAATTCCTCAATCAGGAGCATATTGGCCAGGCTACCTGTCCCGATCAGGCCGGTCAGGGCCAGAATGCCGAGGGCGATGACGACATCGTGGATCAGGGCCACGATCGCCGCGAAGGAATACCGCAGGGATCCGAATCGGATCCAGATGTAGACCAGAATGCCCAGCAGGGTGAGAATGACCGCGACGATGGCCTTGGCCTGCATGGTCTGGGCCACGGCGGATGTGAAGAGGCTGGCTTGCTCCATCTTCGGGGGCTTGGTCAATGCCGTGTTGACCAGATTCCATTCCACCTTCGCCAGCCGTTCGTCGGCCAGATTGGCGTCGAGACGTATGTAATTGTTCTTGCCATCCATCACGACGACCACGGCGCTGCGATACTTCGCGGCTCCAGTCTCGGTCTCCACCCGATCCAAGCCCACCACTTGCACATCGCGCCCCAGGGCATCCTTGAAATCAGTCTTCTGTCGCATACGCCTGATTCGATCTTCAAGATCCACGATCGTGGTCGGGGGGGTGATGTTCTTCAGATGGACGGCGACGCCACCTCGGTACGAACTGACGTTCGGGGCGCTGTCCACACCCGGGATATTTGCACCCAATGAGGATTCGCGAATCTGGTACGTGTGTTGCGTGTAATTGGAAGTATCCGACCCGTCGAAGGCCAGTTCGGGCAAGAGATCCAGGACGTCGTTGAATTCGTTGCCAATCGCCTCCACCACGACGTCCAGAATGTTCTCTTCGCCGGTCAGTTCCTTGGGATTGGGAATCTTGATCTGGAATCGAGTGGCGGTGACGGCGCCGGTCGTCGAGTCATTGGTGGTGGTGCCGACGGTGACGATGCTGGCGCTGCTGAATTCACGCATCACCAACTGATTGATCCGTTCGTCGCCCGTGGCATCGGGATCCACGATGACATCTTCACCCAGGGCGCGGATGCGATCCAGAACGTTGCCTGCCCCTTGCGAGTGGGCGATCGACAGACGCTCTCCCGTCTCGGCGTCATCGCCGGCGTTGATGAGTTTGGTCTTCATCATGATCGACACGCCACCCCGGAATTCCGTATCGAGCATGTCAACGCCCCGCGAACTCACCAACAACAACGAGCCGACAATACCCGCGAGACTGATCGCCCAGAACACCTTGCGCATCCCGAGCCAGTTGATATTGGGTTCCAGCGCGCGGTGGATTGCAGGCACCGCGATGGGAAGCATGTTCAGCTTCTCGGCCTTGAACACGTCAGTGTAGACGTAGTAGAACTGTCTCGTGACGAAGAGCGCCGTGAACAGCGTGGCACAGATGCCGATCGACAACGTCACCGCGAAGCCCTTGACCTCGGTGGTTGCGGTCTGGGCGAGCACGAAACAGACGATGAGGTTCGTGACGTTGGCGTCGATGATGGTGCTCGTCGCCTTTCGGTACCCTTCGCGTATGGCCCCTCGCAAGTCCCATTCATCCGAAAGCAGTTCTTCCCGGATACGTTCGTAGATGAGCACGTTGGCGTCCACGGCCATGCCGATCGTGAGCACGATGCCCGCGAGTCCCGGCAAGGTGAACGTGCCGTCAATCATGGCCATGAAACCGAAGATGATGACGCCGTTCAGCAAGAGCGCGATGTCGGCGACAAGCCCCGCGAAGAAGTAGTACACCAGCATGAAGGCGGCCACCGCGATGATGGCGTAGATGAATGCGGTCTTCCCGCGTTCAAGATTGTCCTGGCCCAGCGACGGGCCGAGCGTGTTGATCGCGATGGGGACTTCGCTCAGCCGTGCTTCCAGCGCGCCGGCCGCAAGCACGCGGATCATGTAATTGATCTCGGACTGGGCGAAGTTGCCCTGAATGATGCCATTGCCGGCGATCGCGGAATTGAGCGTCGGGGCAGAGAAGACCTCGCCATCGAGCACGATGGCCATGGGCTGCCCGACATGGGGACTAGTGAGGCGGCCCATGTAGCCGGCCCCCTGAGTATCAAGACTGAAACCAATGGCGGCTCGTCCCAGATTGTCGACCGTGTTGAACGCCCGGGCAATCGACCAGTTCCGACCGTCCCCATGCGTCAGGCTTTTCACATCCGTGATGTACAAGAGCAGGTAATACTCACCCTCGTATTCATCCGCGACGAGATTGAGGTTTCGCGTAAAAAACCCTTCAGGATCAGCCTGCAGCGCGACCAGTTCCTGATTTGAGTCGTACCACTGCTTCAATTCATTGATGCCAAACCAACGAGCGATGTTTGAATCGGTGTTTCCGGGGCCCACATCCTGAAGCTGCGTCCGCATTTCATCGACGTTGATGCCTTGGGGGGTACTCGACTGTACGGCGATCCGGAATTCAAGAACACCGGCTCCCTGAAGAAGTCGCATCAGGTCTTCCGGGTCGTCGAACCCCTTGCGCTCGGCTTGGTATTCATCGAACGCCTGCACGGTCAGGTCAAGTTGGGTCGTCAGATGCGGGAATTCGCTCTTGATGCTATCGAGCGACACCTGGCGGGCACTGGGCATCCGGACCGGTTCCTGGGTCACCGAATCGATGACTTCCTTGCCCTCGGCGTCGAAGCGTTTCTTTTGAGTACGCGACAGGGACAGGACGCGGATCACCCTCGACCTTTCAAGGCTGAAATTCATCGCTTCCTGAAGCTTTATTTCGTATCCATCAAGGGCATCGGCGTAGGCCTGTTCGCGACGATTGAAATCCTCACCTTCCAGAGCATCGGCCTGGGCTTTTTCATACGCCTGCTTCGCCACGAGCAGCAGGTTGTAGGCGCTTTGCAGCCCCTTGATCGACTGACATCGTATGGAGGTTTCTTCCAGACAGAATTCCGCGACTGCGGTTCCCTGTTCGACGGATGACGTCAGGTCGAAGCTGCGAATCTCCGCCATCTGTAGAAGCGTCTCGAGACTGTCTCGATAGGTCTTTGCAAGTGCGGCGACCACCTTGCCTGGCAAAGGCATGACGATCTCGATGCGATTCCGCCCCAGGGGCTGCATGAAGATGTCGAGGACGCCCGTCGGATTGACGCGATCCTGGAGTACCTCGATGGTCTGGGTGAGGATCTGCTGGGCCTGGAAGCTGGTTGGATTGTCGGGCATGTCGACCGAGTAGATCAGGCTGGTGCCACCCTTGAGATCCGAGCCGAGCCGGAAGGGTTTGAGCATGAGCGATGAAGTGCACAGCCCGATGACAAAGATGATGAGAAGCCACTTGGGGAGCCAATTTTGCATTGGTGTCGATTTCCGTGTAGTTGCGGAGGGAAGTCCGACCGGCGTCGTGACGCCTGGCGATTATTCTGGAGTGATTTCCGAGTCTGTTTCAGCGCTGTCCTTGCCCGAGGAGAGCACTTGCTGCACCGAGCTCCGGGCGAACGTGATACGCGTGTTGGTGGATTCATCCACCTTCAGCACGACCGTCTCGGGTTTGATCTCGACGACCGAGCCGACGATCCCGCCAATGGTCTGGACCCGGTCATGTTTCTTGACCGCGTTGAGCAACGCATTTCGTTTCTTCTTGTCCCGACGCTGGCCCATCATCGAGAAGATGAGGATGGCGCCGACCGCCAGAACCATGATGAAGAAGAAATTGTTGGAGGGCGGAGCCTGCCCTTGCGTACCGCCCGTGCCACCCGTTCCGCCCGGTTGGGCAGTCATGCCACCAGTGTCGGTCGGTGCGGGAGGCCCTTCCTGAGCCAACCAGAGATTCAGTGATGTGCTATCGATAGTCATTAACCTCGACCCTTTCCGGTCATACCCATTCCGGGGGATCCGGGGGTTACCTCGTCTTGTATCTCCGCCTCATCGTCTCGCGGGGCTGGTGCGTCCAGCACTGGCCAGGTCCGGAAGAGAAAAGACCAAGCATCTTCCCGTATTGCCCTTCGAATGTCCAGTAGCAGACGCTGGAAGTGGCGTATGTTATGAAGGCTCACTAGGATCGGTCCAAGCATTTCTTTAGACATGAATAAATGCCTGAGATAGGCCCGACTGAAGCCCTTTGAGCAGGCGTAGCAATCGCAGTCGGCCTCGATCGGGGCATCATCCTCCCCATATCGGGCATTGCGAAGCCTTTTGGGTCCGGACTTCGTGAATGCATTGGCATTTCGGCCATTCCTGGTCGGCAACACGCAGTCGAACATGTCCACCCCGGCCCGAACCGCATCCACGATGTCCCGTTCATAGCCCACGCCCATCAGATAACGAGGCTTGGCCTCGGGCATGAGGGGAGCGGTGAATTCCACCACCTGGCGGATGATCTCAGGCCCTTCGCCGACCGCGACCCCACCGATCGCATAGCCCGGCAGCTCGATATTGCAGATCGCTTCCACCGAGGCCTTTCGCAAATCCAGATCAGGCCCTCCCTGGACGATGCCAAACAAGGCCTGCTCGTCGGGGCGGCCATGGGCCTGCACGCATCGTTCCAGCCAGCAAATGGTCCGATCATGAGCAGTCTGGAGCCGATCCCGATGCTGGTCTCCGGTGGTGGCCCCTGTCTTGGTCCCCATCCGTTTTCGTGATTCGTTGAGCGTCTCAGGCTCGACGCTGGGCGGGCAATCATCGAAAGCCATGATGATGTCCGCCCCCAGATTGTTCTGGACCTCGATCGATCGCTCGGGGCTGAGGTGAATCATGCTGCCATCGATGATTGACTTGAAGGTCACCCCCGATTCATCGATCGAGTTGATGTCGGACATGGAATAGGCCTGATAGCCCCCCGAATCGGTCAGGATCGGTCCATCCCAGCCCATGAATTTCTGAACCCCCCCTCGACGGGCGATCAGGTCATCGCCGGGTCGGAGCATGAGGTGATAGGCATTATTGAGGACGATCTGGCTGCCAGTTTCATGAATTTGAGCCGGGGTCAGTCCCTTGATGGTCCCTCTCGTCCCGACCGGCATGAAAGCAGGCGTATCAAAACCCCCATGCAGCGTTTCCACCCGCCCCACCCGGGCGTTTGATTCCGTGCAGGAATGCGAGATGGAAAAATGGAGAGACTGGGCCATGGGCGATGGTAGCGGGAAGTTGCCTCAAGGCATCAAAACCACGATTTGAATCTCATCGCCCCTCAAAGGCCAGAGATCAGGGGCCATCCTCGGAGGCTTCGCGCAGGATACGTTTTTCCTTCTCAGACAACGCCGCCAACCCCTGGGCATGGACCTTATCGAGAATCCGATCAATCTCGGATCGAGAGGTTTGACTTGCCTTGGGTCCACGCAGTCGGGACATGGCACCCCCTCGGGCCTTGCCGGAGCCTCGATAGTGATGTGACGTGGGATCGATTCGGCCCAGGACATCGAAGAAATTATGCAGATGCCGGGGGTGCCTGATGAAGTACCACCCGGCCAGAGCCCCACCCAAATGGCCCGCCTCGCCGCCTGCGTTTGTGCTACCGGTCAGGACTGCGATAAACGCGACGACCACCAGGCCATACGCCAGAAACTTCAAGGGCATGGGAATGAAGAAAAACAGCAACACCGTCGCATTGGGAGCCAGGAATGCCCCCGCCATGAGCACGCCGAACACGCCCGCGGATGCCCCGACCAGAGGCGTGAAGGTGTCGTTGAAGAGCAGGCCCGGAATGTTGATCGAACCGTTGGAGGACTGGGCCGCGACATGCCCCCCCAGATTCAGAATGAGATAGACCAGCGCTCCGAAGATTCCCGAGAGGAGATAGAAGGCGAGATATCGTTTGGATCCGAGATAGCGTTCGACCATGGAACCGAAAAAGTACAACCCCATCATGTTGAAGAGCAGGTGGGTCAGGTTCGCATGCAGGAATTGGAAACCGATGAATCGCCAGAACTGGAATCCCAGAAATCCTCGCTCGGTGGAGAAATGCAGCCATGAGGTAAGCAATGGCATGCTCTGAGAAACCTTCATGCCCACGATCTGTCCCGTCTGGGTATCACGGATCGCTTGCTGGGTAATGAGCACTTTGGATGGTTGGCCCTGAATGTCATCGATCTTGTAACGACCCAGCTCACGTTCCCCCCTCGGTACCTCGACATCCCACTGCACGCCCATCGAGACCCATTGGCGAGAAGTGAATCCATCGAGCACGAACACCCCGATGCAGAGCACGATGATCCAGGTGTTGATCGACCAGGTCCTGGCTGAGGGAATGCCGCCCCCTCCCCCATAGCCCTGGGGGGGTCGATTTCTGACGTAATCTCGTTCGTATATGCCCATATCGATTCGGTATCAGGGTCAGCATCGGGCTGACGAGGTGATCGGGACGAATAATCGAGTCCGAAGCTTAGCCGTCTTGTCGCTTTCGCTGGGAATGGCTCTCCAGAAATTTCTTTTCTCGCGATGTGAGGCTGCCCATGCCCTCCTGGGCGATTTTTTCTAGCAGGCGGTCCACTTCGATGGTTTCGTCTTCCTGTTGTTTGGCTTCCTTCTCACGTCGTTTATCTTCGCGCTGAGCTTTCTTGCGTTCCTTGGGTTCCTCAGCCTGCTCATCGAATTTGTTGATCATGTACTGATCATCCTCGAAGCCCATGAAACTCTCGGTAAATTCGAGCTGCTTGTTTGTGTACCAGCAGGTGAAGCCGCCAAATATTGAGATGAGGGTGATCATGTGCTGCCCGGTGACGACCCCGAAGATGAACAGCAGGATGGCCCCGACAAAGCCGGCCCGAACCGCGGTTCGCATCGAGTTGGCATACCCCTGCCTGGACCAGAGCAGGGCCTGAATAAGGCGGCCTCCATCAAGCGGGAA
>JAPULD010000439.1 GCA_027295365.1 Planctomycetota bacterium | reverse complement strand
TCGAGCCACCGATTGAAATTGAGATCCTTCATCCAATCCTGGTCGATCTCGCAGTGGTCGGCGAGATCGTTTGCATCGCAGTCGAGCGGGGGCAGGCGATCGAATATGAAGACTCGCCCTCCCCAGGGAACTTGCGAAACGATCCCCTGTGAGCCGACGGCCAGGGCATTCTCGGTCAGCGCCATCGAGCGGCCAAACCGCTCGACTTGGCTGTTTACATTCGCCCTGATCGTCGTCCGATGAGACCATACATCGGTGTTGACGTCCCGTTCGTAGAGAAAAACGACCTGGAGGTCAGCGGAGGAATAGCCCTCAATGCCACCGATGGCGAGACGATCTCCAAACAGATCACTGTTGGTGAGATTATAGAAGCTGTATCCAACCGGAGGATTGATCTCCTGATTCAGCACCCAAACACCATCCACGTACTTTAGTACCTCAAGAGGTCTATTGGACCATTTGACGACCAGTGAATCAACTTGAAGATGAAGATCGAGATTCATGTAAACCAATCCATATTCAATTTTGGAATCCAAAGCCCAGGCCCCATCGGTTCGGCGATAGATGAAGACATAACTTGGTATTGATGGAAAACCGGCGGGTCCCAAGATGGATGGCGTGGCCGTGACCACCACATCTCCACAGATGGCAACTTCATCTCCGAATGATTGTGGGGCCGCAGTATCAAGTTCGTCGGGGGAGATGGTAAAGATGGCCTCGACTTCCCATGCATCGCCCTGCCATTCATAGATTACGATGGCGTGGCCTCGAAAATTCGTTCCCACCACCATTCTCGAATCCGAAAAGGCGATCGATTGTCCGAAGCCGCGAACGTCTGGATGGTCAGGGGCCAGCAATTTGCCTTCGAAAGTCCAGTTCGATCGATCAGCGTCGGCCCGATAAAAATAAAGCACCCCGTTGCTTTCCTCGTTCTCCTCGAAGTTGAAGGCCACACCCAGCGCCAGTAAGTCTATCTCCATCGCGATGTAAGTTAAAATCGTGTTGGTCGGAGCGGTGATCGTCTGAACAAGTTTAAAACTCTCGCTGAGTCGCTTATAGATGAAGGCAAATCCGCCATGACGCGTTTCCGAACTGGTGCGATGAAACTGCGCCAACACAATGGCGTTTTTCTGGTCGATGACTATTTTCTCGCCGTATTTCGCCAAGGGGATACCCGATTCATCCTCGAACTGGCCTCGCTCGAACCACTCGGGCTCAACGCACGACTCACCAATGGAGATTGAACTCCTCTTGTTCAATTGTGGAGAGGGCGTCTGCCCCCACCCCACGTTCGTTGGAGTGCATACGACAACGCCAACCGCCAAAAGCTTCATCTGCCAACGCATGGATTTTCCCTTTAGCAAAGACCCTCATGACAAATCAGCATGGCCCCTCGTTTTCAATTCTCGCCATGCCGCACTCGAAGTATACCTTTGATCAATGCATGGCCCAGAAGAATGTGAGGCGATTGAAGACTCACAAGACAATCCAGACATCACGCTTCCGCCGCTTGTCGACCCCGTAATGATCCTTCATCAATTCAAAGCCCTGAAGATCCTCCAAATCGCGTGTCACTGACCTCCTACGACAATTCGGAAAACTCGTGCCTACCGATCTCACAATCTGCCAACAGGTCAGGATCCCTCCCCCGATTCTTCTCCCTGAGATACACTACCCTCATGACGAGACTGCTCCTCATCCTGTTGACTTCCTTGGCCCTGACGGGATGCGCGCCTTCGGAAGGCCCTTCCTTCCTCGTCATCGACCAGTCGATTTATCACAAAGCCTTTGATGCAGCGGATGAGGCGATCCGAGCTGTCTCCATGCCCCCCACGCTGCGTGACCGTCGAAGTGGCATCATCGAAACGGAGCCCCGAATCGCCGGCTCGATTCTCGAACCTTGGAGATCCGACAACGCCAGCTTCGATCAGGCGATGGAAAACACCATTTCCTTTCAACGTCGGCGGGTCCGGATCGAGTTCACCCCGGCCGGGTTTGATCCCTCCACACTGGATGAGGATGTGCCACTCCCGGGACCTGATCTGTTGGGACTGGAGAGCACGCCCTGGGATCTCACCACCCATGAAGGGGAAATCGAACTGAGGGTCTGGGTCTACCTGGAGCGATCCTACACCTTCGGCGTCCGCCGCAGTCCCTGGTCGAAACGATATCGAGAGCAGATGACGATCATCGAGACAAACGATGTGAGCCAATCCACCAGTGGGACCGGCACACCCGCTGATCCTGCTTCACTCGATGCATTCAAGGATGAAGACCGAAGACGGATCAAGACGGCACACTGGACCCCCGTCTCCCGCGACCCGGCCTTCGAGCGATGGCTGCTGGAGGAGATCCGGAAGAGGCTGGACAAAACCGGGTAGATCTTGGTTTATCTGCCTGCTGGCCTCATACTTTGGCCGACATTTGGGTCTGACGGCCTTGCACTAAACCTCTATACTGGAAAGCTTGTGAAATGAATCACAAGCCCCGGCTCCGGCTGGGGTTTGGTAATGTGATTTGTGTCCAATACACCAAAAGTCGGGCTGGGCCCGACGTTTAAACACTCTGGACGATTCCCAAGTCCCTTATCCCCAGTCCCTTCCCCCCATGCCTTACACACTCCAACCCGAATCTGGCTACGACCTGGACATAGAGTCCACCGAGTACCTCAAGAACCACGTGAATGCCCCTGATCGGTGGATCCTCAATTTCGGGCCCCAACACCCGGCCACCCACACCACGCTCCGGATTGTCCTGGAACTGGATGGAGAGCGGATCGTCAGGGCCATCCCCCACATCGGGTACCTGCACTCGGGCTTCGAGAAGCTGGGCGAACACCACGATTACAACCAGTACGTGTGCACGATCAGCCGCATGGATTACGTCAGCCCGATCGTCAACGACATCGCCTGGCATCAGACGGTCGAAAAGCTCTTTGATGTGGATGTGAATTCCAAGTGCAAGGTGATCCGGACGATCCTGATGGAACTGGGCCGCATCCAGAACCACCTGCTGTGCGTGGGGGCGGCGGCGCTCGATCTCGGGGCGTTCACCGGCTTCCTCTACGTGTTCAACGAACGCGAATTCATCTACGACATCATGGATTACATCTCGGGGCAGCGCTTCCACCCCGACTGGTCACGGATCGGCGGGGCCATGTGTGAGATTCCCGATGAGGAAATCTTCCAGAAGATGGTGCGCAACTTCATCGACATTCGCCTGCCCAAGGCGATGAAGGACCTCGAAACGCTGCTCAACCGCAATCGAATCTTCATCGACCGCGTCCAGAACGTGGGTATCGTCACGCATGACGATGCAATCGCCTGGGGCCTGACGGGTCCTTTGGCCCGAGCCTCGGGCGTGAAGCGCGACCTCCGCAAGGATGAACCTTATCTGTGCTATGCCGACAACTGGGATGGCCAGGGAGCCGAGGCGGTGAAGTTCTCCGTCCCGATCGCCACCGAGGGCGACTGCCTTTCCCGATTCCATGTCAGGCTCGAGGAACTTCGCCAATCGGCGTCCATCATCGACCAGCTCATCGACAACCTTCCCGAGGGACCCATCAACACTCACCCCGATGGCAAGACCACCAAGCCCGACAAGGGCGACGTGTACGGCTCCATCGAGGCGACCATCCAGCAATTCGAGCTGTTCATGACCAACCGGGGCCTGACCGCTCCGATCGGCGAGTGCTATGGCAGCATCGAATCGCCCAATGGCGAACTTGGCTACTTCATCGTCGCCGATGGCGATCGCTGCCCCTGGCGGGTCGCGGTTCGTCCCCCTTCGTTCATCAACTACCAGTGCTTTCCCAAGATGATGGAAGGCCACATGCTCGCGGACCTCGTGGCGGTGCTGGGCTCCATCAACGTCATCGCCGCGGAACTGGACAGATAGAGACGTTCATCACCGAGTCACAGAGAGCTCAGAGATAGCCTTGAATTCATTGCTCATGAAATTCCCTGATCACTTTTCCGCTCTGTGCCCTCCGTGCCTCGGTGGTGAATTCTTCGGAGTAACCTGAATGGCCTGGATCGTCAAACCATCCGCGACGCAGGAAATCGAAAAGCGAAAGAAGCCTTACGTCACCGACAAGATGGCCAAGCGCTTCGAGACGCAGATCATCCCTCGCTATGAGAAAAAGCAGGGCGCGCTGATGTTGATCCTTCACGAGATTCAGCACGAGTACGGCTACATTCCACATCAGGCCATGATCGAGGTCGCCACCCTGCTGGACCTCCACCCGGGCGATGTGCTCGACATGTGCTCCTTCTACGAGGAATTCCACACTCAACCCGTCGGCAAGTACGTCATCGGCGTCTGCCAGTCCATCGCCTGCGAAGTGTGCGGCCATCAGGCCATCCTCGATCACATCAAGAACAAGCTCGACATCGAGCCCCATGAAACGACCGACGATGGCAAATTCACCTTGCTGGCCATGGAATGCCTCGGGGCCTGCGAAGGCGCACCCTGTGCCCTGGTCAATGATGACCGCCATGACAATCTCACGATCAAACAGATTGATGAATTGATCGACAACCTCCCGGACTAGGAAACAGAACAACGCACATGGCTTCATCGAAAGACAAATCGATCATGCGCAACCTGGGCGAGTTTGTTGGCCACATCATCAAGGGCGTCAAGACAAACCCGGCCAAAGCAACCACGAAGCAGGAAGTTCGACGCGAAGTCGAAGAAGAAGTCCGAGGCGAGGTCATTCTCCGCCGCACGACGATAGAGGAAGTCGAATACAAGTCACCCAAAGTCGATTCGGATTCCGAACGCGACACAGAAAACTGAGCCACGAGAACCGAGACCTTTCATGTCCCTCAAAGAACCCGTCCTGTGCAAGCGAATTCCGACCCAGCCTTGGGGTAATCCCAAGGATCGCAAGATCATCACGTATGACCAGTACGTCAAGACTGGTGGATACGAGGCCCTGGACAAGGCGCTGGGTATGGAGCCGGCCCAGATCGTTGACTTGGTCAAGGATTCCCAACTGCGAGGCCGTGGCGGAGCCGGCTTCCCTTGTGGGCTCAAGTGGACGTTTCTTCCCGAGCCCGATGGTGGGCGACGTTACCTGTGCGTCAATGCCGATGAAGCCGAACCGGGCACCTTCAAGGATCGCCTGCTCATCGATTACGACCCGCATCTCGTGCTCGAAGGCATCGCCATCGCGTGCTACGCCTGCCAACTTGATACGGCCTACTTCTTCATTCGAGGCGAGTATCGCCATCAGGCCCAAGTCGTCGAGAATGCGATTCAGGAAGCCTACGAGAAGGGCATCTTTGGCGACAAGGGACTCATGGGGGGCAAGAGCAAGTTCAAGGTCGAATGTTATCTGCACCGCAGCGCAGGGGCGTATATCTGTGGCGAAGAAACGGGTCTCATCGAAGCCATCGAAGGCAAACGCGCCTGGCCCAGGATCAAGCCTCCATTCCCGGCCGTCGAAGGCTTGTTTGGCCGGCCCACCATCGTCAACAACGTCGAGACCCTCGCGGCCCTCGGGCCCATCGTCGAGCAAGGCGCAGAGTGGTTCAAGAAGATGGGCTGCGAATCATCGATCAAGGGACCACCCAGCTTCGGCCCCAAGCTCATGGGCGTTTCGGGCCACGTCAACACGCCGGGTGTGTATGAATGCGACCTTGGCATCCCCCTGAGTACGCTGGTCAACGAATACGCCGGTGGCATGCGAGGCGGCAAGAAGTTCAAGGGCGCCATCGCAGGCGGCATCTCCATGGGCATCCTCGGGCCCGACCAGTTCGATGCGGAGATGGACTTCGACATTGGCAAGAAATACAACGTCATGGGCCTGGGCACCGCGTGTCCCACCATCTTCGACGAAGACACCGACATGGTCGCGGTGGCGAGGAACATCGCGCGATTCTTCAAGAACGAATCGTGCGGCCAGTGCACGCCGTGTCGCGAGGGGGCGCAATGGATCTACAAACTGCTGTGCCGCATCGAACGGGGCGACGCAACGAGCAAAGATCTGGATCTATTGCTGGAGATCGCCGGCTCCATGGGCATCATGCCCGGCACGACGATCTGCGGTCTCGCCGACGGCAACAACTGGGCCGTGCGTACGATCGTCAACAAGTACCGCGAGGAATTCGAGGCGCGGGTGAGGCCGAGCTGCGTCGCAGTGGGGATGACCGTAGGGACGAGTTGAACCTTGATTCGCTGTTTCTGTCGGCAAAACGACTCATGGTCGAGTTCTGAATTCCACGATGCGGCGGGAACCGTCAAATGGCTGCATCCACGAACATGAATGCATGTTAAAGAAGACGGCATGATTGTTCCTGCGCGGTTCTCCGCGGGGCTTTGAAACAGTATTCACGTGACCGGAGTGAGTTGATGACGAAGTCATTACCAGCATTTGCGTTGACGTTGATCATGCTCGGTTGCCAGTCCGACTCGAAGCCGACGCTTGTCGATTCAACGGAGGCCAAACCTCGCGAGATGACCACCGAGGAAGCCGGCGCTCTGACCGCCGAACTCATCGAGCGCCGCGAGCGCGACCAGGCGGTGCGTTCGCTCGATTTCGAATCGATGAGCGATGAAGAGCGCATGGCGGCCTTTGAGAACTTTCGCTCGGTTGATGAGGATAACACCGCATGGCTGAAGGAGGTCGTCGACACCTGGGGCTGGCCCCCCATGTCCATGATCGGCCGGGAGGCCTCCATCGGCGCGTTTC
>JAPULD010000438.1 GCA_027295365.1 Planctomycetota bacterium | reverse complement strand
ACGTCCCAACGATGTCGAATTCCTGATCGTGTCCTCCGGGGCGTTCAGCAAGGTGGACATGCACCGAAGAGCGATCGAATCAGCCAACGAAGCCGTCAGGCTGGCCCCCGAGAACGTCGAGGCTCTTACCGCCTACGCCGAAGCAATGGCGATATTTGGAAGCGCGCAGACCGAGGAAGCTGATCGACGCATGTGGATGGAGGATGCGCTGGAAGCGGCCGAGAAGGCCATCCAGATCAATCCGCGCCACGAAGATGCATACTCCGTGGTGGCGATGTTGACCGGGCCTTCGGCGCCGACTCCCGATCTTCGCGCGTACAACTCGATGAAGCGACGGCTCAAGGGTGAACATCCGGAGAGTCGACTCTCCGTGCTTCTGGACGCCCGGGATGAAATCACCCAACGACGGTTCGAGTCCGCTCTTGAGCGGGTCGTGGATCTGTATTTGAGTGATCCAAGCGATGCATCGAGCCTGGCCATCGCGGTAAACGCATGGTCGAATCTTCAGCGGCTCGATGATGCGAATCAGTGGCTCACGAAACAGTTGATCGAGCGACCCGGCGGTCCGGAACTGCTGGAATACTGGACACGTGTTCAATTGCTACGCACGGATACGGCCTACGCGGTTGAGTTCCTCAAACGCGAGGTTGAGAGCGATGCGACCAACTTCGCGGCGCGACGCCTGCTTGAATCGGCCTATCGTGCCGCGCGGAATTTCGAGGGCATGCTCAAACTTCGGGAAGCTCGATTGCTGACCCGACCCGAGGGGACAAGACGAGCGATGGATATTGCGGCCGCATATGCCGATGCCGGGCGGTTTGAAGAGGCCTATGCAAGCCTCGACTGGATCAATGATCATGTGAAGGACGCCCGACGCAGTCATTTGATGAAGGCGATCGAGATTTCGCGACGTCTCGTCTTGGATACAGCGCGACGCGACGAGTTGGTTGCGCGTCTGGCCATGAGCACGCTTGATCGATTCCCCGGTTCATCGTTGCGTCTTTATCAGGTCGGTCTCGTGGCTCTCGCGCAACTCGATGGAGCCGATGATCGATTTGATCAGTTGGCCCAGCGCGCCGTTGCCCACGCCGATGGTGCCATGGATTCGACCAATGAGGCGTTGCGGAACTGGCAGGGCATTGCCCAAAGCTTGCTGCAGGCTGGTCTCGCGCCGGCCGCGGGTCGAATGCTGCGGATTCGTCTTCGCGGGGATCCGGGATTTGATCTTCAATCCACACTCAGTCTGGCTCTCGCGACGTTGGCCGTCGATGCCGGTATCCCCGACAATGCTGCAGAAACCATTCAACGTGTCCGGGATCTGGACGAACGCGAAAAATTGAGCCTGTTGGCACGTGGTCAAGGCGAATTCAACCTGATCGACATGCTGCACAATGTCAGCAATCTTCATTCGATCATTGGCGATCGGGCGGACTCGAATCGCATTCTTGAAGAATGCCTTACGTTGGATCCCGATTTTGCCATGGGCATGAACAACCTCGGGTATTCTCGGATCGAGGCGGGGCATGAAGACGAGTGGACATTGCAACTGCTCGATGATGCTTTTCGGCTGCTGCCCAATGATCCCAATGTTCTCGACTCGATCGGATGGCTTCGATACAAGCAGGGAATCTTTGAGGATCAGGCTTCTGAGGATGGCGAAAAGACGCCAGCCCTGCTCGGGGCCAAGAGTCTCATCCGTCGAGTCATGGTGCAAAGTCGGGATCCCAATCCCGCCGTCATCGACCACCTCGCCGATACCCTCTGGCGACTGGGAAAGCCAACAGAAGCAGCTACCATGTGGGAAAAGGTATCCCTCATGGTTGAGGATTCGGATCGCGAGAACCAATTCCTCAAGTTCTACGAGCAGTATCAACTGGAATTTTCGGGACTGCTCGTGACGGACCCGAAGATTATTTACGAACGCGAAGATGGCGTTCTGAGAGATAGCCTGAGGGCCAAGCTCGAAGCGGTCGAGCGGGGCGAAGAGCCGCCCATCGCCTTGACGTTTGAAGAATTGCGGCAACTCGACGCCGCGGGAGAGGATTGACATGGCCGGCCATAGCAAATGGGCCAATATCAAGCATCGCAAGGGTCGCCAGGACGCCAAACGCTCCAAGATCTGGAGCAAGTGCAGCCGCGCGATCATTGTCGCCGCCAAGAATGGCGGGGGCGATCCGACGATGAACCTCTCGTTGCGGTACGCCATTGATGAGGCGAAAGCCAGCAACATGCCCAAGGACACCATCGAGAAAGCGGTGAAGAAGGGGAGCGGTGAAGGCAGCGAGGGCGTTCGCTATGAGGAAATTCGATACGAAGGCTACGGTCCCCATGGCGTTGCCATCATCGTTGACGTCTTGACCGACAACGTGAACCGCGCCGCCGCGGAGATTCGCAAGATTTTCGAAAAGGGAGGCGGCAATCTCGGTAAGCCGGGGGCCGTCTCGTTTGGCTTCAATGCCCGGGGAGTCATCCTCATCGAGGCGAGCAAGGTCGATGAAGAGAAGATCATGGAGATTGCGCTTGAAGCGGGCGCCGAGGACATCGAGAACGAAGGCGAGGCCTGGGAGATCACCACGCAACCCACCGATTTTATCAGCGTCCGGGAGGCCATCGAGGCCGTGGGCATCGAGATCGATTCGGCGGAACTCACGATGCTGCCTCAGAACACCGTGGATTGCGACGCGACCGCCGCGGAAAAAGTCTTGCGTATGGTGGACAACTTCGAGGACCACGATGACGTACAAAAAGTCTACACCAATGCTGATATTCCTGATGAGGTGATGGCGAACCTGGGATGAGCATTTCACACGTCCACATGATTCATATCGGCAAGACGGGGGGGTCCGTTATCAAGCATGCATTGGAATCATTGCCGCCGAACGAACGCTATGATTTTCAGTGCTATACCCATCATACAAGATTGAAAAAAATTCCGGTCGGGGATCATTGCTTTTTCTTTCTTCGGGATCCGATCTCGCGGTTTATCAGCGGTTTCAATAGTCGAAAGCGTCAAGGCAAACCATTGTATTTCTATGAATGGAAGCCGGGCGAAAGAATTGCGTTTGAAACGTTCCATTCACCCAACGAACTTGCTCTGGCCCTTTCACACAGAAAACGAGCCCATCGATTACGCGCCAATCAAGCCATGAACAAAATCCGTCACGTCAAGAGATCGTACTGGTACTGGTTTCGAGACGAGTCGTATTTCAGGAGCCGTTTGGATGATCTGTTTTTCATCGGCTTCCAGGAAACTCTCAACGCTGACTTTGAAATCTTGAAAAAGAAACTTTCGTTGCCCGAGGACTTGTCGCTCTCGAACGACGAGGTCATCGCCCACAAGAACCCGGACCACCTCGACAAACATCTCGACGACCAGGCGATCGAGAACCTGAAGCAGTGGTACGCCAAGGATTATGAATTCATGGACCTTTGCCGCGAGATCATCCAGGAGCGTGGACTGGATCAGCCTGTCCCATTGTTCGAAGATAGTGCTTTGTCTGGGAGGTAGGGGCCTCCATCACCATTGGCCTTTGCTCATGCCCACGTCACGCTACTCAATTACGTTCTCTGGTCGCGTTCAGGGTGTGTTCTTTCGAGCGACGACGCTGGAGATTTCAAGGCGTTTTGCCATCAAGGGCTGGGTCCGCAACGAACGGGATGGTTCCGTCCGGTGCATCGCCGAGGGAGATCGCAAAGAACTCGACGCCTTTGTCGAGGCCATCACGCATGCCAAGCAATCCAACATCGAGAATGTCCAAATAGACACGTCGGATTCGACGGGTGAATTCGAAGGCTTCAATATCCGATATTGAATCATCAGAGGCAGGCTTATCAGCCCTCAGATCCGCCAGGGCCACTTTTTGCGTTCTTTTCTTGACAATGCCGATACCGGCACATCAGGCTGTACTTATGAAGCGATACACCCCCCTCATGCTCGCCCTTCTGCTCTTGGGACTCCCCGGGTGCAAGAGTGTCCAACAGTCCTTTCCGGGGCATGATCCCGACTCGGTCTGGACTGCCCTTGTCGCGGTGGCCGAATCGCCAAATTACGATGATATGGAAGCGAATCAGATGTGGGAGGTTCGCGACAACGGGATCTGGGCCGATGTCGAGGGCAATCGCATCGAGATCTATCGACGTCTGCATCGAACATTCCATCAGGCCGCAGGCCGGTATCACGAAGAAACCAGGCAATACCTGATCGTGGTGAATTTTGATCCCGGACCCGCCCCCACCGCGACCTTCAAGGTCAAAAAGGGTGCCTTGCCAGCCTGGTCCCGGAACGCCGGCATGCGATATTTTGACGATGTACTTGAATTGCTGGGGGAAGCCGGCCCGACGGATGTGAAACCCTTAACCGTGCCTGCCATTGAGGTGCCGGCGCCGAATCAGGAATCTTCGACAACTCAGCCTGATGAAGAATCGCCGGATCTGGAGGAAGTACTTGATCCGGGTGATGATTCGCCCACTGTTACTCCCCTGAATGAAGACTTTCGCTCCGGAGTATGAACGTCACGTATGCTTCCACCGCGGCTCGATCGTTGGTATTTAAACTCGTTTGCTTCACCATCCGGGGCATGATTTCCTTCCATTGCATAGCAGTGTAGCGCGTCACTGACTCGGGGCTGTGGCATTTCGTGCAGTCCGTGAGATACACGAGCCGACCACGCTCGAGCTGGGGGATCGAGAGGCCTTCATCCTGCGCCAAGGTAAGCAGGTGATCGCTGATAGGGGGGACGATCTGCTCCGTCGAAACGCAACCAGAAACAATTAACGCGGCGAGTAACGCCGCGCTGATCGAATTATGGCAAAGCCACTTTGCCGGGTGGATTGTCATGGTGATGTTTTTGTCATTTCAAAAGTGACATGTAGGTTGAGTCGGGACGATGTCTATTTAAAAGTCCCAGCCCATGATGAATCGCGTCTGAAAGTTCACTTCGCTTTCGACATCGGTGAGTTGCCACATCGCGGTGATCGTGATCCACCAGGGGCCCTTGCTGCGATAGGAAAAGTTGGGGCCGCCATAGATGACGTGGTCCTGCCATTCCGACCAATCGTCGTATTCGATCTCATGAAGGAGTTCGAAGCCGCCAAGCACCGAAGGGGAGAACTGGTAGCTCGCCCCGAAGGTCTGGCCCAGTTCACCTTTGTCCTCGTCGTAGCGTTCACCTTCCCATTCGGCTTCGAAGATGCCGTTCCAGGCGAACACCCATTTGCCGATGTTCTTTTGCAGGAGAAGCTTGGCCTCCAGCGCGATGATCTCGTTTCCCAACTTCACCTCGCCATAGAGGGCCACGCCCAAAGGGTCAGTCGTCGGATCCGCGAGACTGTAGATCAACTCGACCGCGGAATTGCGGATCTCGGCCCCGTTGTCCTCCACGCTCTTGCCGTCCTGGTAACGCCAGTCGGCGACGTAGAACGCGGCCTGGAGATTGTCGGTGACGCCCCATTCGATTTCGTGACGAAAATCCAGGCGGTCGAAATCGCGATCCGTGTCCTTGTCGGTCTTCCATGTCACCCACTGTTCGTATTCCCAGTGGCCCTTGGGCATGGTGGTGGTTTCGTAGGTATAGGTGAAGCGGCGAGAATCAGCTCTGGTCTCATGCGTGGTCAGGCCAAGACCGGTGAAAGCGATCATTGCCAGTACGGAAATGTGTCCAACGCCCCGAAAATGGCCTGTGGAGGCTTGTATTGCGGATTGATTTTTCATAAGTGGCGGATTTTATCGCTATTGAGACTCAATTGCAAGAACAGCGGCATTAAAAATGCCAGCTTCTACAGATAAAGTTGTCTTTTATTCTCTATAGAATGTGATTCGACTTCTCGGCTTCAATGAGAATTCAGCATTAATACCAAGACCAGCGCTCCATCCCCAAGGCGCATTTTCTCGACGAAACATCCCATCCAGGGCCTTGATCATGTTTCAGTCTGGTTTACGTTCGCGTCATGAAGTTCTGGCCGTCTGAGATTAATCCACACAACGAATACCTGATATTGCCTTAAAACATGATGCGGCAGCGGAATTCAATTTCTCTCTTCCATCAGCATTGCCAG
>JAPULD010000437.1 GCA_027295365.1 Planctomycetota bacterium | reverse complement strand
CAACGCCTTCGGTCGTAAAGTAGATTTCGTCGCACATGATGGCCACGCCGCACGCGGCGCTGAGAGCCTGCTCGACCCAGGCGACAACCCGGTGTTTCCGTTTCAGTTCGCTGATGGCCCGATAGAGCTCGGGCATCTCCCGGAGGAACCCGCCCGGCGAATCGATCTTGAGGACGATGATCTGGCCTTCGCCAAAGTCATTGACTTCCTTGATGAACTTCTCGATCTCCTCGTGCCGGAACTCGACGCCCACCTGGCCCGAGAGGGGCAGTACGAAGACTCCCGGCGCATCCGGATTGATGGCGGAGGCGTGGTCAGTTCCGGGACGACTCGTCGCCCCATGCCCTGATGTGGCGAGATCGGATCGAGCGTTGCGATTGGCCTTTCGATCATGTTCAATCGTCTGCTCATCGTTCAGGCCTGCATCGCGAATAGCCACGAGATCCGACTTGAAGATCGGTATCTCGCCAAACTCGCTTTCGACGACAAGGTACAGATCCTCGACCTTGGCGAGCCGCCCCGTGATCGTGCGCTTCACGCCATGCTTGGCGTACGTGACTTGGATCAGACTGGTGGTCTCGCCCCGCCAGGTAGAGCCATCGGTGAGCTTAATGCGGACGTTCTCGCCCCCCAGGCTGGGCAAAGTCAATGCAAGCAGCGATGTCGCGATCAAAGTGGATTTCAGGATGCGTTTCATGATCAACCTCATGGTGCAAAGGATTGAATGTTCACGTTTCAAATAGGCAAGTCGATTGTGGGGTTCATCGACCCCGACCATCGCCACGGCCATTGCCTCGCGAATCCTTCTCCGCTTCACGCAGCAACCGGAGACGCTCGGTCAATCGCTCGATGTTGAGTTCGGTGGGAACCAGTTGCGTGCCCTGCAAAGCCAGTCGATATTCCACGGCTTCATAACGCTTCATGGCAGCGACGACTTTCTTCAGATCGTTTCGGGCCATTGACAAGTACTTGATCCGGCTCTGAGCGGCGCTGGTCCTAGAGCCCCCCCGCCCCGACCCTCGACCCGCCCCGCCGCCTCGTCCAACGCCGCCGGCTCCTCCAATGCCTCCCCCGCCACGCCCTGAGCCACCCGCCCACCCGAGATGGGTGTTGTAATCAATCAACGCGGCCAGGGATTGCTCGTACGCTCTTCGCCAGTTGGCCTGGTATTCCTCGAGCTTCCGTTCCGCTCGTCCATCGATCAGGCGATACTCGCGATACCCCAGGAGTAGCAGGAGATCGTCGAGGGTCTCGGCGGTGCCATCGCTGATGCCAAAATCTTCGGCTGTCTTGGAATTGAATGTCGCCGTCTCATCTTCGCTTTGGTCAATGAGATAATCACCCTCGCCATTGAGGGTCCACCACACTTCCCGCCCATGCCATGTTGCAGCCAGTCGGTGTTCGGGATTGATCATCGCCTCGCCAAGATGGGTGGGATGTCCTCCCATCTGAAGAAAGCCATTGCTCATGGCGATGACGCCGGCAAGGAATTTCGCCCTGACGTCCGCATCGCTGACATTGTCGTCGATCCCATCGTAGAGTTGTTGCAGCCCCTGCAGACGGGCTCCGGGAGCCATGTACATCTCTGGCCAGGCCATGGCCACCACGGAACTGATGCCTTCGGAATCATGCACCCACATGACCTGCCTGACGTCTTGGAGTCTTGGGTCATCCTGAAGCATGTTGACCAGATCGCGATAGTGATCGAGATCGATGCGGCCGGTCTCGGTCGGGTCGTCCTGGGTACCGAATTCAGGATCGGAGTCGGCGCAATTCAATGCCCACACCACCAAGTCGGGGCGGGCATCATTGATTTCCTCAATCACCTCCCGGTAGATCGAGGTGTGAATATCGGTTCCCATCTGCCCCTGCATCGGAATGATGTACACGCTTGTCAACGATGCATCGTCCGAAGCGAGTTCAGCGCCGTAGCGATCCTTGATTTCCAGGATCGAATCGGAGTCGGAGACGGAATTTTTTACGGGGGTTGATCCGGGGGTTGATCCGGGGGATCCGGGGGTACCGGGGGTTCCGGGGGCTCCACTGGTCATCAGCAGCGTCATCAGGGCGGCGCCGAGCAGGGTGGTTCGTGGTTCGGACATGGTCATGGCTCCTTGGGTGCACACCGATCGCGCCGTCGTGACGCGTCATGTTGATGCGCCGAACACCCGATCGATTGCGACTCTTGCTGTGATGTCGGTCGGCACGGTTCTGAGCGATCATGCCGAAGTGAGGACTGTCACGGAAAGACGTGAAGCTCCGGGAGAAGTTCCCTTGAGAATGCACGAAACATCACAAATCACGCATACCTCGATTGCAACACCTTGGTCGGACTTGAGATAACCGAAGAAAAATGAAGACCCGATATTCAGTGAATGACCATGAACACGTCTTGCGATCGCGCTCACTGAATGGATCAGTGGCACCGGATTTCATTTCGGCATCGAGCGTGATCGGACGGATTCAAAAACGCAATCGGCCCACCATCGATCGTTATCTGCCGAGAAGGAAAAACACGATCGAGGACAGGCCGACCTGCGCAATACCGCCTCTCCCCGAAAGAGGCACGTTTCTGAGCGGCGTACATGACGCCTCTACTCTTGAACGCGTCAAAACGCTCCAGGTTCCCTCAAAAGATCTGAAAAAATCCTTCCCATCCTACTATCAAGGGTGTTTTTCAGGATTCTCGGACGTTTCCAGTCGCCCCGCCAATCGTGCGATCTGCAATTCCACCCGCTTGATCTCGCGGATGGTGGAATTCTTGTTCATCTCCATGAAATACCACATTTTCAGCATGGCCACGGCATTGAAGCAAAAGACGAACGCAATCGCCCAGGCGATCATCTCTCGCATGGACGATTCGTCCGCTTGAAAGAAACGCACCGCGGTGAAGATTGCAAGACCAGTGAAGACGACCGAGTAGAAACACACCAGGATCACCAGCCATCGGTGTCTTCCCCGGAACGTCTCCGCAACCATCTCGAAGAGCCCCTGCTCGCCGGCGTGTTCATCAAACAATTCGCGGTCCTTTTCCAGCAAGGCCATCCGAATTTTTTCGTCCAGATCTCTCATTGTTTCATCCTTTCCAACGCCTGCTTCAGCCGATTCCGGGCATGATGCAGTCTTGATTTTATGGTTCCCGCCGGTACGCCCAGGCTGCGTGAAATCTCCGCCACGCACATTTCATCCAGGTAATGCATCGAGAGCACGACTCGATGATCAAGGGGCAATTGATCCAGGGCTTCATGCAGAATCGATGTCTCATCACGTTCTTCGTCGTGCGTCGGTTCATGGTTGGGGGCCATCATGGCCAGCCCATGCTCAAGTCCACGGTGTCGGACCCGCTGACGGATCCAATCGGCGCATTTATTGCCGACGATTCGATAGGACCATGCCCTGAATCCCGAGGGGTCCTTGAGCCGACCAATGCCCCGCACGATGGCGAGCCAGGCTTCCTGCATCACGTCATGGGCCGCTTCGGGGCGCCCGGTCAGTCGCATGGCATGCCGGGTCAGCCGGGGTTGCCATCGAACCACGAGTTCCTCAAGCGCGCCCCGATCGCCATCCTGGCACTTCAGGACCAGCCATTCTTCGTAGATCGTGTCGCTTGATCGATGCATGGCATGTTTAAAGTCGTACCGGGATATCTCTCGGTTCAATAATTAACCACGTCCAAGACACAGCCTCAAGCCATGATGCTACCGACGGACCACCAGGAAGGCTCATCGGGAAAAACAGTGATACTTGAAAAGGGAAGCTCGTGGCGATCAGCCCACCAAGGATTCAGTCTGCTGATCATCATCCAAGAAAGGCGTGATCTGAAGCGTCGTGATGAAGTCCGATCCGTCGGGCCTGTGTTCCACGCATTCGATGTGCTCGATCAGCATGGATTCAGGATTGATGTAGAAATCAAATGTGGTTTGAGACATTTCGCTGAGGCCATCGCCACTCTTGAGTTTCAGGTGGACCATCCGCCGATCGTTGTGAATGACGTACGCGGCCACACGTGGCGTGAAACCATCCTCGACACCCTCGCGCAGATCCTGGAGAGGATGCTCAACGAAACGCAGCGCCATATGGGGGGCCAGCCAGAGTTGATACCGACGCTGCATCTGCTGCATCGCATCGGTGGTTTTAATGGGGAGATTCAGCCCAAACCCTTCCCGGATTTTCTGCATCGGAGTTTCCACGATGAGTTCTTCATCTCGGATCTCACACAGAAGCTTCGTTTCCTGTTTCAGGTCTTCTTCACCTGGCCTGCGCGTGATCTGAAGAAGCTGCGTGGTATCGCGATATTCATCCAACTGCCGATACCGCTCGACCAAGTCATCGAAAAAGACCAGGGGATCCATCGTGGTCTTTTCCAACCCATAACAATGCTTGTCTTTGCCGTTGTGGGCGACCAGATCAGTCCGATCGAAATCCCACGCCGACGC
>JAPULD010000436.1 GCA_027295365.1 Planctomycetota bacterium | reverse complement strand
GGACTTGATCGCAATCTGTTGCTGTTTGCGTTCGCCATCTCCACCCTGACCGGTCTCGTGTTCGGCCTGGTTCCCTCGATCCAGGCGGCGCGGGCGGATGTCATCCCCGCCCTCAAGGACGACGGGGGCGGATCCACCCGGGCGGGTCACTCCCGACTTCGCGATGCGCTGGTCATCGGGCAGGTCGCCATCTCGCTCGTCCTGCTTGTGTGCTCGGGCCTCTTTGTCCGCAGCCTCATGCAGGCCCGGTCCATCGACCCCGGTTTCTCGCACCGGCACACGCTCGCCTTCAATCTGGACATGGCGCGCCAGCAATACGATGAAGACCGCGGCCGCCAGTTCTGCGACGAGTTGCTGGCTCGCGTTCGCGACCTGCCGGGCGTCGAGTCGGCGAGCCTCGATCACAGCGTTCCACTCGGATGGGGCACGACAGTCCAAAGCTATTTCGTGGAGGGCGACACCGCCACGTTTGCGGATGGCACGCCCGCCTTTCGCCACATTCGCTGGACGGTCGTCAGCCCGGGCGATTTCCAAACGCTCGACATTCCCCTGCTCATGGGACGCGACTTTGATGAACGGGACATCATCGATGGCACCGGCGTGGTCATCATCAACAACACGTTCGCCGATTCTCACTGGCCAGGAGAGAACCCGCTGGGCAAACGCATCTCATTCGAGAGCGCCGAAGGGCCGTTTCTCGAGGTCGTCGGGGTGGTAAGAACCGTGATCTACGATTCCCCGGGCGAATCGCCCACGTCGGTCGTCCATCAAGCCCTGTCGCAAAGGTGGAATCCAACCCTGACTCTGCTCGTTCGCAGCTCGGGCGATCCCCTCACCGTCTTGACGCCGGTGCGCGACATCATGCGTGATCTCGACCCTGGCTTCAGCCCCAGTAACACCCGCACCTACACAAAACTCATCAACTTCGCTTTGGCACCGGCCAAGCTCGCGGCAGGTGTCTTCAGTCTCTTTGGTGGGTTAGCGCTGCTGCTGGCCACGGTCGGACTGTATGGCGTGATGAGTTACACGGTCAGTCAGCGCACCCACGAAATCGGTATCCGTATGGCCATCGGAGCCCGAAAGAGTGATGTGATGAACCTGATCCTGAAACAAGGGATGACGCTCACGGCGATCGGTCTAGGCGTCGGACTCGTCATCGCGTTGGGTTTCACGCGCGTGCTGGGGGTATTGTTGTACGACCTCAGTCCCTCGGACCCGTTCACGTTCATCGGCATCTCCCTCCTGCTGGTGTTGGTGGCGGCGCTGGCCACGCTTATCCCGGCCAGAAAGGCCATGAAGGTGGATCCGATGGTGGCGCTTCGGTACGAGTAATTGAGACATCGACGAATTCATATTAAGCAACGATCTCGATAGTGGTTGGTAAAACGTCGCATGGAAAGGCCATCTTTACATGCATAATCTCCTCGCCGACTTTAGATTCGCAATGCGGACGCTGCTCAAGGCCCCAGGCTTTGCGGTCGTGGCAATCGTGACCCTCGCGCTGGGCATCGGCGTGAACACCGCAGTCTTCAGTCTCACCAACACGATGGTGTTTGCACCATTACCCTACGACGGCGCCGAACAACTCGCGACGCTCCATCGCCGCAACTCTGAGCACCCGACGGAATTTCAGGCTTTTTCCTACCTGGATTACACAGAATACCGAGACCGCAATGACGTGTTCGAGTCGTTGGGTGGCAGCTCCCATATCCCCCTCAGCGTGGGACGGGGCGACTCGGCGGACATGCATATCGCCCAGATCGTCACAGGCAATTTTTTCGACGTGTTCAACGTGCAACCTGTGCTGGGAAGGCTCATTTCCGAAGACGACGATCGGAATCCGGGTGAGCATCCGGTGGTCGTGCTCAGCCATGACTATTGGCGCACCGCGTTCGCCGGCGCACCCGATGTCGTCGGAAGCAATCTCATCATCAACGGTCACGACTTCACTATTATCGGAGTCGCCCCGATGGGGTTCTTCGGGACGTGGACAATTGTGAATTCGGATCTCTACGTGCCGATGATGATGCAGATGCAAGTGTCATCAATGGTGGGCGCCCTGAGCACGCGCGACATGGGGTGGTTCGACAGTGTCGTCGGGCGATTGCCCGTCGGAATGACGATCGAGCAGGCCGAGGCGCGAATCAATGTTACCGCGGCGGGGATGGCCGATGTTGATCCGCTTTACGAGCACGAGATGGCCCTTCTATCGCGACCCAGCGGCTTCCCCACCGAACCGGAGCGCGTGGGTGCCATGCAAATGATTGCGATGGTCATCGTCGGCATGGTCGGGCTCGTGCTCCTCGTTGCGTGCGCCAACGTCGCCAACCTGCTGCTGGCGCGCTGCGTCGCGCGGCGAAAGGAATTCGGCATCCGTTTCGCTCTTGGTTCAAGTAGAATGCGCATCTTACAGCAACTGCTCATCGAAGCCATGCTGTTGGCCGGCACCGGAGGTCTCGCAGGGCTCATACTTGCCTCGTGGTTGGTCAACGCTTTCGACGCTGCCATGCCCCAACTTCCCTTCAACGTCTCGCTCGATCTCGACTTTGTGCTTGACCAGCGCGTGCTCATGTACACTCTGCTCGCGACTCTGCTCACGGGCATCGTGTTCGGTCTCGCTCCAGCGTTGCAGGCGGCGCGGACGGATCTGATTCCCGCGTTGAAGAATGACGATCAGGGCGGCATGTTCCGCGGCGCATGGCTGCGGAACGTTCTGGTTGTCTCCCAGGTCGCGGTGTCGTTGGTGTTGTTGATCGGGGCGGGTCTCTTTCTTCGTTCGCTGGGCAGCGCCCGTGCGTTCGATCCGGGCTTCACACACGACGGTGTTCTGGCCGTTGCCATCGATCTTGGCATGCTGCAATATGACGAAGCGAAGGGCCGAGATTTCCACGAATCATTGTTGAGACAGGCTCAATCCATTCCGGGTGTCGAGGCCGCCAGCCTGATCTCCAACGTGCCGCTGGGCTTTTCGAGGTCGCGCGATATATTTTGGATCGAGGGCGAACCGTCGTTCGATCCGGAGGATGCCGCGGGTCATCGTGTCAGTTGGACTGCGACGGTGCCGGGCCTGCTCGACACGCTCGACATTCCGTTGCTGCGGGGTCGTGATTTTGATGATCACGACCATGCCAACACGCTGCCGGTGGTCATCGTCAATGCCGTGTTCGCTGAAAAGCATTGGCCGGGCGAAGATCCGCTGGGCAAGCGTTTGAGCCTCGACAGCGAGAGCGGCCCGTTCGCGGAAGTGATCGGTGTGGCGAAGACCGTCAAGTACCGCCGACTCAGCGAAGTCCCGACGCCGTTCCTTTACTTACCGCTCGCCCAGCGCTACAGCCCCACATTCACGTTGCTGGCCCGAACCGGGGGTGATCCGATGACGGTGTTGCCCGCGGTGCGCGAGATGTTGCGCGGCATCGATCCCGAGTTCGTCCCCACCGAAACACGCACGCTGACAAGTGCGATCGGCATGTCACTACTGCCGGCGCGAATCGCGGCTGGATTGTTCACGGTCTTCGGGGCGCTCGCCCTGGCCCTGACCACGATCGGCCTGTACGGTGTGATGTCGTTCATGGTTTCCCAACGCACCCGCGAAATCGGCATCCGCCTCGCGGTCGGTGCGAAACCGCGCGATGTACGCCGACTGGTGCTGCGACGCGCAGTTCGGCTCGCGGTCATCGGTATAGTGATCGGTCTGCCTCTGGCCTTCGGCACGGGCCAGTTGTTGCAGGGTTTCCTCTATGACGTCAGTTCGACGGACCCGCTGACATTCGGCGGTGTCACGTTTCTGCTTATGTCGGTCGCCCTCTTGGCAACGTACGTGCCCGCCCGCAAGGCGATGAAGGTGGATCCGATGGTCGCGTTGAGGCATGAATAGTCGCAGTCCTGAAATTCACGCGAGTGAATCCATATAAGAGGGCATTACCCCTCTCGTGGAGTCACTGCGCCATGACCAATCTGCTTGCCGACCTGAAATTCGCCATTCGCGGTCTACGCAAGAGCCCCGGGTTCGTGATTGTGGCCATGGCCACGCTCGCGCTGGGCATCGGACTGAATTCAGCTATATTCAGCATCGTCAATCTGGTGATGTTCCGACCCCTTCCGTTCGAAAACGAGGATCGGATTGTCTATGTCCAACGAACCAGTCTCGACAATGGAGATGGCCTGGGCATTCCCTACCCGACCTTCGAATTTCTACGTGAACAACAGACCTCTTTCGATCATTTTCTGGCCTGGTCAGTCACGCACGCCACCATCGGGCGAAACGACGATGCCGAAATCCGCATCACCCAGATCGTGAGTGGAGATTACTTTCAGGCTCTGGAGGTCCGACCTGCGCTGGGGCGATTCTTCACGTTGGAAGACGATCAGACCCCTCGTGCCCACCCCGTCGTCGTCCTCGGTCATTTGTGCTGGCAACGTCGGTACGGTGGTGATGAATCAATCGTTGGTCAAACCGTCGCCATCAACGGGTACGACTTCACCATCATCGGCGTGGCCCCTGAAAAATTTACGGGACTCACGACCACCCTGGTGACTGACATCTGGGTGACCACGATGATGCAGCCGTTCATCGAGGATGCGAACGCCGCCCTCGATGATCCTCGCGAGCCGTGGATAGAAGTGTCGGGGGTGTTGAAGCCCGGAATCGATTTGGAGGTTGCCAATGCCGAACTTGCATTGTTCTCAAACCAACTCTACGAGAGCGATCCTGAGGTCCATGGCAATTCCCTGACCAGCGCATTTCATATGACGGGACTCGGGCTCGCGCCGGAAGATCGAGAAACGGCCAACTACATGGTTGCCCTCGTGATGGGACTGGTGGGTTTGATTCTCCTCATCGCCTGCGCCAACGTGGCCAACCTTCTTCTGGCCCGCTCCACGGCACGACGACGGGAAATCGGTGTTCGCCTCGCGCTGGGTTCAACCCGGGGTCGCATTGTTCGACAATTGTTGTGCGAATCATTCATCCTGGCCATGGGGGGAGGCTTGCTGGGACTCTTGTTGTCAACGTGGTTGATGAATGCCGCCGTCTGGGCGCTCCCCCAGCTTCCGATGAACGTCGTTCCCAGTCTGGATTTTCAGATCGATGGTCGAATCTCACTGTTCATTCTGGGCCTGTCTCTCTTGACCGGCCTTGTGTTCGGTCTGGTCCCCGCCTTGCAAGCGACGCGGGTCGATCTCATTCCCGCCCTCAAGGATGAAGATGGCGGCTCCGTCGGAGTCAGACGTTCGCGATTAAGCAGCAGCCTGATCGTCGGTCAGGTCGCAATCTCCATGGTGCTGCTCGTGATCGCGGGCCTGTTCGTGCGCAGCCTCATGAACTCGAAATGGATCGATCCGGGCTTTCAACATCGTACCACCCTGTCAATGATGATCAGTCTCGATTCGCATCAATACGATGAAACCAGCGGTCAAATTTTCTACGACCGTTTGATTACCCGTGTGCGCCAACTCCCGGGCGTCGAGGCGGCCAGTCTCGACTATGCCCCGCCCCTCGGTTTCAATCGCGATTATTATCGATACAACCTCGAGGAAGATCGTCCCGATGGCCCCGACGGCGAATACCCCTTTCGGTGGTCGTATGGAAGCATCGTCACCCCGGGTGAATTTGATACTCTCGATGTTCCCATCCTCATGGGCCGCGATTTCAACGATCAGGATCTCAGGGATTCCTCGAGCGTGATCATCATCAACCAGGTCTTTGCGGAAACCTGCTGGCCTGATGAAAACCCCTTGGGTCAACGACTGCGACTCACCAAGGACGATGGAGAATACGTCGAGGTCGTCGGTGTGGTGAAAACGTACAAGCACTCACCGTTTGGTGAAAAACCCAAGTCTTTTCTCTTTCGACCACTCACGCAGAACTGGGAGCCGCAACTTTCCCTGCTTGTACGCACAGGTGGCGATCCGATGAACATCTTGCCAGCCATTCGGGGCGTCATGCGCGACATCGATCCGAATTTCGTTCCCCTCGATGCTCGTCCCATGTCAGAGATCATCAGCATTGCTTTCCTGCCTGCCATGGTCGCTGCAGGGCTCTGCAGCGTTCTCGGTGGCCTCGCGCTATTGCTCTCGATGATCGGCCTGTACAGCGTCATGTCCTACCTTGTTGCTCAACGCACTCGGGAAATCGGTATCCGCA
>JAPULD010000435.1 GCA_027295365.1 Planctomycetota bacterium | reverse complement strand
TCCATCCACTTCTTGATCTCTGAAGCCAAAATTCGGTTACGGTCCGATGGCTTCTCGAACACCCAGTCCGAACGCTTCGTCCACTCGTGAATCGTGGCGACAGATCGCTTGAAATGCTTCGCGATCGCACGCTGACTTCCGAGCAGGACAGGTTTGCGTTTTGCCTTTGTTTTACGGGGCGAACGCTTCGATGCCTTCTTTCGAGTTGTCGCTTTTTTCTTCTTGGCCACATCATCCATGCTCTGGCCATGACCTCAGAGTAGGTCACACAAAATTCGGTGTTCGGGTGTTCGGGTAAATCCTGCAATTCGTCAATCGCGCGAATATCGAGGTCGTCTAACCCGCATTCTGTCCATCTCCTCCAAAGGACCCGAATAGGGGTCCTCGATAGACTCCAAACTCAGGTGCAGTACTGAGATTTAAATTACAGTCCGTCAATCGGGCATGAGCGAGGCTATTGAGCTACCGCTGTCTGCATGCTCCCCGAACAGCCCCTTCCGGAATACCATGCAGATCAAATGACTCAACGGGTCATGCTTTGAAGTGAGCTTTCCAACGGCATCTGCCAGCACTAGAGTTGCCGCCACCTGGACGTTATGCTCGCAGTGCTCCAGGGCGATTTCAACGGCTTCCAATGTGTTCTTCATGCGTCGGCTCCATATGGTGCCATCCCCCACAACAGACACTATACCGGCTTATTGTTACCCCTACTCGCGCAGTTCACTCATCCCCTGCCGTTGCCTTCACCATTGCCATCATGCCAGCCCGAACCGCCGGCGGCAATGTCGGCCATACACTGGCGATCACCTGGAGATCCGGATCCTCCATCGCCTCCGCCGCCCCAACGTGCTGCGCACCATGCTGCGCGCTGCTCGTAAGTCCTTGTGGTATAGTATCCGGCACCGGTTTCCTAAACCGAAGGTCGGAGGTTCGAGTCCTCCCGGGCGCGTTTTTGTTTCACGTTTTAATCCATACCGATCAGACTGAACAAGGGGATTCCTTTGTTGATGTTGATTCCTGAATCATGAAACCCAAACGCATTATTTTCGCGATCGTGATGGTCTTGCTCCTCATCGGGTCGGTGTGGTGGCTGGCGATGAATGATTATCTCGTCCCCAAGGATCACTCGGATCCATCAAGTGAGATGACTAGTCTTCATCAAATGAATCGGCTTGAGCAATGGACCAGGGACCAGTTGCTGAAGATCACCAACGACTTGATCAAGCCCAAACTAGCCTTCTCATCACTGAAACTTGAGCTTCCCGCCACCGGCACATTCACCGATGTCACGCTCAGGTCAGGTGATCTGACGATCATCGAAATGACATCCATGACGCTCGTGTTCAAGGAATTGCCCCGACAAGGGCAACCCCTGGTCATCGAGTCCGCCACGTTCGTCAACCCCAGCGTCAAACTCATTGGTCGGCCCGAAGGTGGGTTGGAAGGATTTACGGGATTCATCAAGTCCTTCGAAGGCCAGACGTACGACGATGGAGGATCATCGAAGCCAAGCGAAGTCTTCGCCATCCGGCGTATCGCCATCGTCGAAGGCAAGTTCGAATGGTCACAGTCCGGGTATGAGCATCCCCTGATCCTCGAACAGTTGACGATGGATCTTTCCACCAGTCCAGATACGGAGAAGCCGGGTTGGTATGGCTTCAACGCAACCATCAAGCGAGAGCCGATCATGACGCTCACGTGGGATGGCGGCATCAACATCGATACGGGGGATCTTGATTTCAATGACACTTCGCTGGTGATTGATCTTGAAGCGGATAAGTACAGTTCGCTGACTCCCCAGATACAGGATTTTCTCGCGAAGTACCAGATTGTGGGCGAATTGACCTTGCACACGACGGGACGGGTTCCCATCACCCATGCCCAGGACACCGATCTAGTGTTCAATGCCACGTTGACCGACTCCAATGCGGCCATCGGTGAATACCAGTTTCCGATCGACAAGGCCGACTTGAACGCGACGTTCAAGGACATGCGATTCAGCTTTGCTCCGCTGCATGTGATGGCCTTTCGGGGCATGATCGAAACGTCGGGGTATTTCGATTTCAATGATGCCAAACCTTTCCAGATGGATGTGAAGGCCAACGATGTTCTGATCCAGGATCTGTTACGAACGACATCGTCCGAGGAACCAAGATTCTCGGGAAAAATCGACCTGACGCTGAACGCAGAAGGTGAGGGCGACGAGGCTTCACCCTCCATAAAGGGGACGGGAGAGCTGCACATCACCGAGGGGCATTTGATCAACATCAAGGTCTTCGGAGCGATCGCCAACGCCTTGCACATCACCGATGACAAGAAACGGAAAGCCGTCGATACCGGGATGGCACGGTTCACGTTGAAGAACGATCGGGTCACTATTGACAAGGCGGAGATCGAATCCGCGGCCTCCGCGGCGAAGGGCAAAGGCGACATTTTCTACGATGGACGTCTCGACCTGCTCTTGAATGCCGGCACCCTTGAGAAGGTGAACAGCCTGCTGGGGGCGATCGGCGACCTGTTCAGCGTCCTGACGGATCGCCTGCTTCCGTTCCGGGTCACGGGCACGTTGAAGGAACCGGTGGTGACCCCCGAACCGCTGAGTCTTCCACTCGGCAAGCTTCGCGATGGTGGCCATTGACGACCCAAGACACCGTCATCCAGTTCGACAAACAACATATTCACTCGGATGACAGGCCGAAGGAAAAGACGAGCAGGCACAGGACGGCCAGCACGCCGAACAGAAGAAGGTGAAGTTGTCGCCGGGGCAGATCTTTGTTCGACATTGCCACGAGCAACGCGACGACGCATTGCAGCATGTAATACAAGGCGAATGCACGTGACGCATAGGTGATGATGGCATTGACGTTGGTTTCCCAGGTCAGCGCCACCGTCACCAGCATGATCAACAGGTAGGCATACCGCATCGGCAATTTGCGATGCGTGATCTCCTCGATCAGTCCTCCCGCTCCTGCGTTGTCGGCCACGGCGGCGCTGAACTGGCTGCCGATGGCGGCAATCGTCAGAAGCACGGGAAGCACGATCGCGACGGGCTTGACCATGCCGATGATGGCGGTCACGTCCGAGCCGATCCCATCGTGGAAGAGCACCGTGGCCAATCCGACGAAGGCCAGGTAGATCATCGCCGAAAGAATCTGGGCGGCCCGCATGGCGGCGATCCGCTGCTCCGGGGGGTGTTCAGTCCCGAGATAGCGCGAGGTCTCGAAGCCTTGCACGACGATGAGCAAGCCCAGCAGGATGCGAACGTCTTTCAAATCAATCGTCGAGGAAACATCGGGCAACGTCCATTGCCCCGAGGTCACGTGCTGGATGTTGTAGACCAGCAGACCAACCAGCAACGCTCCGATCATGGCCAGGTTCAGACTGACCGCGTATTTCTCGACGGCTTCGAGGATGCCGAGACCTCGCCACATGCCGATGACCCCAATGCTTACCAGCAGCGCCGAACTGATCGTGTGGGCCGCAATCTGACTTTCGACGTCCATGATCTTGAGAAGAAAGACCGCCAGAAGCTGCAGATAGTAGCTGACGGAAATGAAATACGCCCCGGCCAGCACCACTCGTGAAACAAGGGCGATGTTCTGTGCCAAACCGTGTTCAGTGGCGATCGGTTCGAAGTGCCGGATGTTG
>JAPULD010000434.1 GCA_027295365.1 Planctomycetota bacterium | reverse complement strand
AAATCCAGGATCTTCGGCTGGCCGACATCGTCGAACGACGTTTCGGGAGGATCACTCGCCTCGTCGACGACGAGAATGTTGCCCGGCTTGAGATCTCGGTGGATCACGCCATGCTGGTGCGCGTGTTGCACGGCCCGGCAGATCTTCACGAAGAGTCGGAGTTTCGCCTTGATCGTGAGTTGATTTTCCTGGACGTAGTCCAACAACGAAGGTCCGAGCACGTATTCCATGGCGAAGTATGGCTGGGATGTCGTGGACTCCGGGTCGTCATTCGATGCATGGAGGCCGGCTTCGTAGATTTGCGCGATGCCGGGATGGTGCAGTCGCCCCAGCGTCTCGTGCTCGAATTCGAAACGGCGCAGTGATTGTCTGGAAATGATCCCGGGGCGGATGACCTTCAGCGCGACTTGGCGTCGAGGGCTGTCCTGCTCGGCCAGGAACACGATGCCCATGCCGCCCTCGCCCAAGCGGCGCAACAGCCTGAAGTGGTTGCCGATGACCTGACCCGACTCGATCGTGGAGGTGGCATCGTGCATCGGGGGCAACGGCAGCGGGGCCTCGAGAAAATCACCCGGGACCTCCTGGACGTGGCTGAGCAGGGCTTCGAGTTGTCGCAACAACTCGAGATCGTCCCCACACTTCTCGGTGAGAAAGCTTCTTCGCTGATCCGAAGGAAGTTCGATCGCCTGGTCGAACAAGGCCTCCAGCCTCGATGTCTGTCCTTCATCGTGCATCGGACGATTCCTCCTCTGACCCGGCCATTCGATCCAGCGATCACGTGGACAGTTCGCGGTGCAGCCACACGCGGGCGAACTGCCAGTCCCGTTCGATGGTGCGGGCCGACGTTTTCAGCACCTCGGCGGTCTGTTCGGCACTCAGTCCCGCGAAAAATCGCAGCATCAGCACCTCGGTGCGACGCGGGTGCTCCGTCTTCATCCGATCCAGGGCTTCGTCCAGGGCCAGGACATCGACCGGGGGCATCTCGATTTCAGTCATGGCGGGCTGATCATCGGCCAGGACCTCACGCTTTCGATCGCCGCCATGTTTTCGTCGGGACTTGCGTCGGGCCTGATCCACCAGGATCTCGCGCATGGCCTGGGCCGCGGCCCCGAAGAAATGCGCACGGCTGTTCCAGCCCGGATCCTCCTGGCCCACCAGTTCCAGGTAGACGTCGTGCACCAGGGCCGTGGGCTGCAGCGTCTGACCCGGAGGCAGATGAGCCATCCGGGACGCGGCGAGTCTCCGCAACTCGGCGTACACGAGCGGCAGGAGGTCGGCCGCGGCGTGCTGATTGCCCTCGCCGATCGACTGGAGCAACCGCGTCACTTCGCCGGGCTTGGCTTGTGGTTTCTTCGGATTCATCGAAGCCTCGATTCAGAGGTGGGTTCAAGGGTCTCCATTGTCCGTCGATCGACGATTCGGCACAAGTCACCACCGGTCCGATCTTTGACTCTCTGCTATTACGACCGGGATCTCTGGATCCCTAGTCTTACTCAATTACATGATCAAGTCTCGATCGCCAGGCGGCTTCATCTTCCGGATGTTCCCAGGCGGTGTACAAACCGATCAACTCTTCCACGGTCTTGATCGTCCTGGCGTGTCGCGCCCCGAAACTATTGGAGAGAATCTCATGGGCTTCCAGCAGAGTCGACTCCGCCTCGGGATATCGTTCGAGTCGGGTCAACGTTCGTCCCAGCCCGAACAGCGTGATCCCGGTGGCGAAGAAGCCTTCCGGTTTCGTGCGGCGATTGACGTCGACGGCTTGAGTGTAATACGTCTCCGCGATTTCATATCGTTGCGTATCGAAATACAGGTTGGCGAGGTTGTTCAGAAACACGACGGTCTGGGGATGATCGGCCCCCAGCTTGGCCTCCTGCAACACCAGGGTCTCCAGATACATCGCCTCCGCCTCCTCGAAACGACTCAGGGCCTTGTAAAGCATGGCGAGATTCCCCATGGAAATGATGGTGTCGGGATGATCGTGTCCGATGACGCGTTTCTGAAGTTCCAGCGCCTTCTTCTGCATCACTTCCGTCTCATCGAGACGACCTTGCTCCTTGTACAGGACCGCGAGGTTGTTCATGCTTCGCAGGGTCGAGGGATGTTCCTCGCCCAGAATGCGCCGGGTGACCTCCAACCCCTCGACGTACAGCGGTTCCGCCTCGTCAAGACGACCCTGATGATAATACAGAGCCCCCAGGTTGTTCATCATGGAGAGCGTGTCCGGATGTTCATCGCCCGAAACGAGGCGATGCCCGGCCAGGGCCTCCACCAAGAGCACTCCGGCTTCGTCTTTCCGGCCTTGTTTGCTGAAGAGCTGCGCGAGATTGTTGATCGATATGAGCGTGGTCGGATCGGCGGGGCCGAGCAACTCCTTGTAAACGCCCACGAGGCGGACGAGCATCGGTTCGGCCTTTTCGTATCGTCCCTGATCCAAGTACAGCGTGGCCAAGTTGTTCAAGGTGCTCAGGGTGAGGAGATGATCCTCGCCAAGCTGGTCCTGTCGAATGGACAGCGTGGAGAGATACAGCGGTTCCGCCTCATCGTATCGCCCCGCTTCGTAGTACAACACCGCCAGATCGTTGGTGGTCTTCAAGGTCCAGTCGCTGTGGTCGCCGAACTCTTCCCGGTAGAGTTCGATGGCACGCAGGAAATGCGGCTCTGACCGATCGTGCAGGCCCAGGCTTCGATAGGAGTTGCCCAGGGTCAGACGGATGGCCGCCTCGACCTGCGGCTCGTCGGGGAATTTTCCCTCGATGGTGTTTGAGGCGGTGTCGAGCACCTGCCGAACCGTGACGTCGATGCCCTCGGCCTCCGGCGCCACCGAGGCCAGCAGATCGGTGTTCAGGAATGCGTTGACGGATTGAGCGATCCTTGTCTGGCGTTCCGCCTCGGTCTTGGCCAGGCTGGCGTCGTCGCGTTGCCGTCGGGCCTCGAACATCGCAAGACTGGTTGCGATCATTCCGATGACGAGGGCCAGAAAGGCAATGACCACGCCTCCCACGAGCGCCTTGTTCCGACGCGTGAATTTCTGGAGCTGGTAGATCGTACTCGCGGGGCGGGCGACGATCGGCTCGTTCTGAAGATAGCGGCGGACGTCCGAGCCGAGTTCCGCAGCGGATTGATAACGCCGATCCTTGTCCTTGGACAGGGTCTTTGCAAAGATGGTCTCGACGTCGCCCCTCAAGTCGCGCCGGTGGGAGCTCAACGTCCTCGGATCCTCTTCGCGAATGACCCGGGCCGCCTCATAGACCGCCAGGTCCTTGAGCTCGTGGGGCAATTCACCCGTGAGCAATTCATAGCCCGTCACGCCCAGCGCGTACACGTCGCTCCGGACGTCGATCTCGTCGGGATTGCCCGCGATCTGTTCCGGACTCATGTAAGGCAACGTGCCGATGAGCTGGCCGATCTCGGTGTGCATGGTCGTCATCTGCAGGTCCGCGTCGGTCGCGCGGGCGACGCCGAAGTCGAGAATCTTGGGCTGGGCGACGCCGTCCGTTTCGTCTACGAGAATGTTGGCGGGTTTCAGGTCCCGATGAATGATGCCCCGGCTGTGCGCGTAGTGCACCGCATCGCAGATCCGCGCGATCAACTCGAGACGTTGCCTCACGTCAAGGTTTCGCGACTCGATGTACGACGCGATGGTTCCGCCTTCCACGTACTCCATGGCGAAGTAGGGGCGGGCGATCGATCGCGAGCCGGGCCTCGGTTCCTCGTGGACTCCGGCCTCGAAGATCTGCGCGATGCCGGGATGATGCAGACGCCCCAACGCCTCGTGCTCGAGTTCGAATCGTCGGAGCAGCTTTGGTGAGGTGATCCCATGCTGGAGGACCTTGAGCGCCACCTGCCGTCTGGGACTGTCCTGTTCGGCGAGATACACGATGCCCATTCCACCTTCACCCAACACGCTCAAGAGACGGTACTTGCCCCCGACGAGCTGTCCTTCTTCGAGCGGTGATGGAAGCGATGGGAAATTTTCGGGCGACGACTTGAGGAAATCGCCTTTCATCAATTCGTCGTGACGGAAGAGTATTTCCAGTTCCGAGTGAAGCTCCGCATCGTCGCCGCATTCAGCCTCAAGCAGGGCGGCACGTTGCGGTGGTGTCATTTCGCTGGCAGCATCGAACAGCTCTTCGAGCCTTCTTAGGCGTCCTTGATCAAGCATGGGAACGCTCCTGGCATTCTGACCGGCGGGGTTCGGACCGATCGACCCCCATTGCTTGCTAGCGAAAACCAACAAGGACGTATTATCCGAATTTTACACAATCCCTGTCGGGCAAAGGGCTCCATTGTCGGACTATTGGCAGTACCGCACAAGGCCAAATCGGCCTCGTGCCTCAATCCGTCGATCTGGAGGACGACCCATGAATCGAATCACGAAACAACTCATGACCAGTGCCATGCTCGGAGCGGGACTGATCGGGCTCGCGAGGCCCGATTCGGTCCAAGCGGACGTAGTCACCTCGTTCTACACCAACTCAAGTTCCTACGGCTACGAGATCTATCACATGCCCGACCTGGACCAAAAGCGCGCGAACTTGGATGGTGGATTCGGCCTGCCCGGCAGCGGGGCCATGTATTGCGTGCCGACGAGCACCATGAACCTGATCATGTATGCCGCCAACCATGGATTCCCGTCGGTGGACCCGTTCCCCAATCTCTGGCAGTTGCAGAGCCAGTACAACCTGGCCGGGCTCGAGCTGCTGGATCTCGGGAACAACCACATGGGTACGTCGCCCACGGACGGCACGAACGGCAACCAATGGATGAACGGCACAAAAAGCTGGCTCGATCCCCACGGATTCTTCACGATTTCGCAGTACACCGCATCCGGCAGCTACAGCCCCCGCACGCACGGGATCACCCAGACCGCCGTCAGCGGTGCTCTGGTGGCCTTTGCCTATGGGCGCTTCGACGTTCTCGGTACGTTGCACGGCCGTCCTTGGGTCATGCGTGATGGCGGTCATTGCGTCACCCTCAGCAAGACCAATGATGGCTTCGGCAACAACGTCATCTACGTCCGGGATCCCGCCGACGATCCGGATTCTGCTGGGGGCTTGAGCTTCCTGTCCACGCAATCCCCATTCGGCAATCGGAAGCTCGACGCTGATGACGTCAATTTCCAATACGGGGTGTTGGCCAGTCAGTGGCGGACGATGACGGCGCTGAACTACAATCCTGCGGCGAGTCGCGTCTCCCTGATCGACCAGTACATTGCGATCGCCCCCAAGTCGGGATACAGCTTCACGAACGGGCCCACCTTCAATTTTCACTTCTCCAATCCGTACAAGATGCTCGGCTCGAAAATCCCGACGAGCGAGATCATCAGCTTGGATGGCATTTCCGACATCATGGACATGGTCATCCATCCCGATCACTATTGGCAAGTCATTCTCACCGAGGATCCTGCAGGGGGACCGCCCAAGCTGGGACCGGCCCGACGAAACACCTCGCAGCTCAAGGACTCGCCGGTCGTGGATGCCGAGAAGATATTCTTCGGACGCAATCGCAAGCTGTATCTTCTCTCGCCCACACAACTCTACTGCATCGACTTCGACGATGACGCCTGGCCGATTGAGGCGTCCGCCATTCTCCCGGGCGTCGGACCCCACGACGCGCTGACGTACGACGATCTGACTGACGAAGTGATCGTGCTCTCCATCGCGGAGCAGTCCCTCTTGATGTACCCCTCCACGTTGCCCGTGGGGTCGCCGCCCACCGTCCTCAATCTCCCGGGAACCGTGCTCATGGCGGGTGAAGCTTCGATCGCCTGTTCGCCCATGGAACCGGGTACGTTCTGGATCGCCTCCGAGGGATCGAACAGCATCTATGGCGTTTCGTCTTCGCCCCTGGCCCGAGGCGTCAGCGTCGAGGAAGTCACGTTCCCTTCGATCACCGATCCGACCTCCGTGGACTTTGACGACGCGGGCAACATGTATGTCGTGTCGAACGGCGCCGTCATCCAACTCATGCGGAACAAGGCGGGCGATGGCTGGGACGAGGCTTCCGCAGACGATGCCCCGTTCGGGGGCGCCGTGGTCGGGACCATGTTCCGCGTCACCCGTAGCCGCACGAACCACGTGGATACCGAGCATGAAGGACCCATCTGGCGGAACCTCGATCCGGACACCGAGACACTCGAAACCGGTGAATTCGAGGAGGATTGCACCGGGGACACAGACGGCAACCGTGTGGTTGACGTCGAAGATCTGCTCGACCTGCTCGGCGGCTGGGGTCCCTGTGACATCTGCCTTTCCGACTTCAACCAGGATCGCCTGATCGACGTCGAGGACCTGCTGGATCTGCTGGCCGGTTGGGGTGACTGCCCTTGAGGCGGCCCCCGGACCCCGGTCGAAAACGCCTATTGCTCACACTCCCCGTTTGTCTGAAAGGGTAGGACGATGACTTCAAGAAAGAACAACTCCCATTCGACTTCCAACGCGAGAATGCTCGCTTCAAGTTTCAGCCTTCTG
>JAPULD010000433.1 GCA_027295365.1 Planctomycetota bacterium | reverse complement strand
TGCCTCGCTCCCCCTGACTCTCCATCATCCCCAGCCGGACAGGAGGCTCAGCAGGTCTTCGACATCGACATCGCCATCGAGGTCGGTGTCTTCGGGGCGGGGGGAGCCGCATGCGCCCCATTTGGCCAGGAGGTTCAGCAGGTCATCGACGTTGACCACGCCATCAAGGTTGTTGTCGCCTCGGGCGAGATCGCAAGAATCGGGGACACCATTGACGTTGACGTCGGGGGTGGTGGGAGGCCCGGTGTAGCTCATCGTGAACTGCACCCACGATGGATCGACGCAAGTGTCGGCGAGAAATCCTTCACCCACGAAACGGAAGGTCGCATCACCCGAACCGACCAAGGCGTTGTAGTCGGCCATGGGAATCACCAATTGATCGACCTCGGGGATGAAGGGGCAACCCGTGGTGCCGCTGCCATTGAAGACGCGGCCCTGGAAGTCATCGTTCAGATACACCTCGATGTACTTGAAGCTCCCCTGCAGGTCGGCGTACGACGTGAGGTCGAGCGTCACATCGGTGAACGCTGTCCGGGGGGTGATGAAGGTGTGGGTGGGCGACGACCCCAACCCGATGGGACCGAACTGGGGTGTGTCGATCACCAACTGCCCCGCCAGTTCGCACTCGTCGGCCTGGCCATTGTTGTTGCAATCCTCGCAATCATCGGGGACGAGATTGTTGTTGCAGTCGATCGCGGAGCCATCCAATATCTCGCATTCGTCCATGACCCCATCGGCGTTGCAGTCGAAGCCCGTCCCGTTCGCGATGTCCTCCCCATCCTCGATGCAGTTGACATTGCAATCGGACTGGAAGGCGAGTTCATGGATATAGAGGGCTCCCGCATCGAACTCTTCCTCATCATCTCCTGGAGCCCCGACCAGAAGCGAATCGCCATGAATGGCCACAGTTTGCCCGAAGTCATCGCCCAGAATCGGGCCATCAAGGGCGACATATCGCTTCCAATGATCCCAGGCCCCATCCATCAGTCGATAGGCATGCGCAGCGCCATGGTTGCTTAAGTCGTGAGATCCGATCGCGAGTCGATCGCCATCGATGCCCAAAGACCATCCGAATCCGCCGTTGAGGCCATCGGGATGAAAGGGGGGGGTGAGTTTCTGCTTGAAGAGCCAGTCGGAGGTGCCATCGTCGGTGTACAGGTACACCGCGCCCTTGTCGGAGCCCCCATAGTCATGGTCATGCGAGCCCACGGCCAGGGTGACACCATCGAAAACCAAGGGAAGACTAAAGCTATCGCCAGGGTTTCCATTGGAGGCGGTGATCTTGGCGACCTGGGGCCAGAGTCCACCATTGCGCTTGAATACATAGACTGCTCCCGCATTCAGGCCAGCATCATCATCGCCTCGGGCCGAGACGATGGCGACATCGCCCACGAGGGCCACGGATTCGCCCAACAAGTCGAACGATTCTCCATCCGAGGCCAGCAGAATTGCTTCCTCGACCCAGTTCGCCCCATCGTAGGTGAACACGTAGGCCGCTCCGAAGTCTCTGCATTCCAAGGGGATGTCCTGGCAACCATCCTGATCCTTGCTGGGGCTTCCGATGAGAAGGAGGTTCGGACCGATGGCGACGGCCTTCCCGAAATCGGCTCCCTGCTCAGGGTTGGAAGCGGACAGGGCATTATCCAGATCCCACGTCCCCAGCCCGGGATCGAGGCGGTAGACCAAGGCGGACCCGGCCTGGGTGATCGAACCAACTTGTGTAGAAGTCCTGCCAATAAGAATGCGATCCCCAGAAAGCGAGAATTTAACGGGTCCAGTGCCGCCCGGGAATTGTGATTGGGAGAATGTCGTCGTTTTAATCCATTGACTGGAGGATGCTTCATACTCAAAGAGAATAATCCCGAGATCATCCTGAGTAACTAAATCTGTGGCCGGTATCGCCAAGCGGTCCCCACTGATAGACAAGACACTTCCAAAACCGCCCTCCAGGATAGTCGGCACATCAAAGAACTTGCTCTGGAAGCAGGGGGGAACCTCCTGGGCCGATAGAGGTAATCCCAGTCCCAAAAGCAGTACGAGATTAATACGTATGGTCTTTCGAAGCATGGCATCTTCCGACAAAGTCGCCTTCAGGGGTTCTTACGCCATTTCGGGACGATTCTGCGCGTAAAAGCGAGAAAATTATTATCCCGGATCGCCCAAGCCACCACAGCGCACGCGCCGAACCGGGACTCGTGGCAATCATGCGTGACCGGATTGAATCGCTCGCGGATTACACCATGGCCACACAGAATCGATAGAGGCATAACGAAAAAAAGGGACGCGAAATTCGCGTCCCTATTGGGGGTTCAATGAATGTTCAGCTCGGTTCTTACGCCGACTCTTTCGCCCTTCGCTGGGCGAGTTCAGCCAGTTGCGTCTTGCTCTCCATCGATTCCGCATCGATGATGAAGGTGACGCCCCCGGCTTCGTAATCGGGCAGGTCGTACATCAGGTCGAGCATGATCTCGTCCAACACGGCGCGAAGGGCGCGGGCCCCCGTCTTGCGCTTCAATGCCTTTACGGCAATGAGATCCAACGCGTCTTGCGTAAATTCCAGAGTCGCTTCTTCCATGCGGAAGAGGTGCTGGTACTGGCGGATCAGCGCGTTCTTGGGTTCGGTCAGGATCTCCACCATCGCGTCGATCGTGAGGGGCATGAGGGGCGTGATGATGGGGAGGCGACCCACGAGTTCGGGGATGAGACCGAACTGGAGGATGTCCTCGGGCGTGACCTGGGCGATCATCTCACCCTGCTGCAGGGCTTCCTCGTCGTACGTCTTCTGCTCGGAGCTGAAACCGATCTTCGAACGACCCAGACGCTTCTGGATGATCTCGTCGATCCCGGCGAACGAGCCGCCGCAGATGAAGAGAATGTGCGTCGTGTCCATCTGGATGTACTGCTGCTCGGGGTGCTTTCGTCCTCCCTGGGGCGGGACGTTGGCGACGGCTCCTTCGAGCATCTTCAGCAACGATTGCTGGACGCCTTCGCCCGACACGTCGCGGGTGATCGAGACGTTCTGGCTGGTCTTGCCGATCTTGTCGATCTCATCGATATAGATGATGCCGCGTTGCGCGCTTTCAAGATCGTAGTCCGCGGCCTGGAGAAGCTTGAGCAGCAAATTCTCGACGTCTTCGCCCACGTATCCGGCTTCGGTCAGCGTCGTGGCATCGCCAATGGCGAATGGGACGTTGAGCACTCGGGCGAGCGTGCGTGCGAGCAGGGTCTTGCCTGTGCCGGTGGGTCCGATGAGCAGGACGTTGGACTTGTCCAGTTCGACGGGAGAATCCTCGTTGTCGATCTGGGTCAATCGCTTGTAATGGTTGTGCACCGCGACGGCCAAGGCCTTCTTCGCCTGAACCTGTCCGATCACGTACTGATCGAGGAATTCGCGAATCTGCCTCGGGGCGGGGATGGCCGAGAACATGGGCCTGGCGCTGGAGACTCGACGGCGCTCCTGTCGGAAGATGTTCTGGCATAGATCGGTGCAGTTGGAACAGATATAGATGTCGTTGGGGCCCTCGACCATGGGGCCGACCTCTCGGGAGGTCTTTCCACAGAAGGAGCAGGTGGTGACTTTCCGGCCTCGGAAGCCACTGTCGTCGCCTCCGCCGCCTGATCCACTGCCTGAACCGCCCCCGGACTTTCCTGAACCGCCTCCAGAGCCTGAAGACCCGTCGGAGCCTCCACCACCCCCGAATGTTGTACCGCCACCGGTACCGCGGCTGGAGCCTCGACGACGATTTCCGCCGTCAGATGCGTTCATCGGGGTACCTAGGTCGCTTGCCTCGTTGATCTGCTCTGCGTTCATTGAGTCCTCAATTACGTTCTGAAGCCTTGGATCGGGGGGGATGCTTACCCA